>NZ_KI518179.1 GCF_000479045.1 Cetobacterium somerae ATCC BAA-474 | reverse complement strand
CTATTTTCTCTATTCGGTTGTTAATGTCCTTTGATTTTCATCGTGGCGGTTGTTCCCGCTACAAGAAGTATAATACCACAATATTTATATTCTGTCAACACTTTTTTTATTTTTTTATTTAAATTTTTTCTTTATTTAAAATGAATTTATTTTTTCCATCTCTTTTTAAAATTTCATCTTCAACAAATTCACTAATAACTCTAGATAAAGATGGTCTACTTACTCCAAATAATTCAGCTAATTCTTTAATAGAATGTTTAAATATAACTTTATTGCTTTGAGTATTTTCCAGTATATAGTCTAACATTTTTTCTTTTATTGTTTTATTATTAAAATTTTTCCATACTTTGTTCGATAAAAATTGTGTTTTATCTGAAATTTCATTAAGAAAATTTATTAAAAATTTTTCATTGATATTAAATCCTTTTAGTAAATTTTTCTTATCTATATGTAATAACTCCCCCTCTTCTAAAACAATTAAATCAACAGGTAAATTATTATCTTTTCCGAATATAAACGCCGAACCTATAATATCTCCATTTGATAGATTTTCAATTTTTTGTACATCTCCGTTATCTTTTAACATTTCAGCACTTAAAAGTCCCTTAATAACTATAAATAATCCATCTACTTTTTCATCCCTAAAAAATATTATATCATTTTTTTTAAACTGCTTTATTTCACACTTTATTTTTTGAAATAATTTATCTAATTCTCTTTCATCTATTTCTTTAAATAATTTAAATTTAACTAATTTTTTCAAATCAACCATAGTTTTCCCCCTTTGCAATTATCTGTAAAATACTTTTAGTATTATAATACCATTGTTTATTAGAAAAAATAATACTATAATTATAATATGAGGTGATTTTATGAAAAAATTTGGTTTATTAGGAAAAAATATTTCTTACACATTCTCACCAATCTTACATGATAAGATTTTTGAATTATATGATATAAATGCACAATATGAAATCTATGATTTAAAAAATGAAAATGAAATTAAAGAATTTTTAGAAGTTTTAAAACAGAAAGATATTTTAGGAATTAATGTCACAACCCCATATAAAACATCTATTTTAAAATTTGTAGATATTTTATCTCCAGAAGTTCAATCTATTGGAGCTGCTAATTGTATAAAGTTTGAAAATGAAAAACTTATTGCCTACAATACTGATTACTTTGGACTTATAAAAACATTTGAAAAAATGGGGCTAATCTTAAAAAATAAAAAAGTAGTTATTTTAGGTACTGGTGGAGCATCAAAAGCTTGTATTAAGGCACTTTCAGATTCAGGTGCTATTATCTATGTTGTTTCTAGAAATATTATTAATGCAGAAGATGAATTAAAAAATGTATTTTTACTTTCATATGATGATTTAGAAAAAACTTCTGGTTATTTACTTATAAATGCCACTCCTGTTGGTACTACTCCTAATATTAATGTCTCACCAGTTAAGAAAAATATCATCCAAAATTTTGATTTTGTTTTAGATCTAATATATAATCCTAAAGAGACTTTATTTTTAAAATATGCTAAAGATTTAGGAAAACCTTTTGAAAATGGTTTATATATGCTAATCTCTCAAGGGATAAAATCTCAAGAGATTTGGAATGAAAGAGAATTTAATTACGAAAAAATATATAATGAACTCATTAATAGAATTTATAAATAACATTGGAGGCTTTTTAAATATGAAAAAAATTATTATCACTTGTCCAAAGTGTAAAGAAAAAATGAAAATAATGGATAAAATTGCAAAATATAGATGTCCAAATTGCAAAGAAATCTATAAATTTACTTGGTGCAAAAGAATAATTCAAAAATTTGTTGGTTTTTTTCAAGGAATTGTTCAAACTTTTATTGATATAAAAAATAATTTTATAACAAAATATAAAAATACAAAAGCTACCTATAATTATATGAAGCAAATGAAAACTAACATGAAAAATAATCCAAATTGGTCAAATTATCATAGAGAACAAGCAGAAGAGAAAAGAATGAAAAATGCTCAAAAACCTAGTTTTTGGGATAAATTTAAAAAATAAAATTTTAAGAAAAAAAGGAGAGTTCTTCATACTCTCCTTTTTTCTTGAATTTATTTTACTACAATATTTACAATTTTACCTGGAACAACTATTATTTTTATAACAGTTTGCCCTTCAATAAATTTCTTAACATTTTCTATTTCTAATGCCTTCTTTTCTAACTCATCTTTAGAAACAGTTCTCTCTACTTCTAAAGTTCCTCTTAATTTTCCATTAACTTGAACAGCTATTGATATCTCATCTGCTACAGTTAATTCTTCTTTATGAGTTGGCCATGATTCTAAGAATAACATACCTTTATTTCCCATCTCTTGCCATAACTCATCACAGAAATGAGGCGTAAATGGCGATAACATAATAACAACATTTACCATCGCTTCTCTAAATATCTTTTTAGATTCTGATGTTTCTTTATCTGTTCCTAAAACTTGAGTTCTAAAATCTTGCATCTCATTTAATAACTCCATAGTTGCTGCTATCGATGTATTAAAGTGGTAGTCAGCTTCGATAGATTCAGTTACCTTTTTAATTGTTTGATGTAATTTTCTAACTAATCCTTTATCTTCTTTACTTAATTTTACATAATCAATTGTTGTTGAATCTGTTAAATATTCTTTATTTTCAAGAACTAATCTCCAAATTTTATTTAAAAATCTTGCTGCTCCTGCTAATCCATTTTCATTCCACTCTAACTCTCTCTCAGGTGGGGCAGCAAACATAATAAATAATCTTGTTGTATCCGCTCCATACTTATTTATCATAATTTCTGGATCTACACCGTTATTTTTAGATTTTGACATCTTTTCAACTTTAACTTGTACCTCTTCACCTGTTGCTTTTAAGAAAGCTTGAGATCCTTTCATTTCAACTTCATCAGGATATAAGAATCTATTTTCATTTGCTGAGTAATATGATGGCCCTAATACCATACCTTGAGTTAATAATCTCTTAAAAGGCTCATTTGATGATAATAATCCCATATCTCTTAAAACTTTTGAGAAGAATCTTGAATATAATAAGTGCATTACAGCATGCTCTATTCCACCAATATATTGGTCTACTGGAACCCATCCATCAACTATATCCTTTTCAAATGGTAAATTTGTATTTTTAGGATCACAATATCTTAAGAAATACCATGATGAGTCTACAAATGTATCCATTGTATCAGTATCTCTTCTTGCAGGTCCACCACAACAAGGACATACTGAATGCTTATAACTTTCTGATGTTTCTAAAGGATTTCCATTACCTGTGAATTCTACATCTGTTGGTAATAATACTGGCAGATTTTCATCTTTTTCCATAACTACTCCACATTTTTCACAATATAAAGCTGGAATTGGTGTTCCCCAATATCTTTGTCTTGAAACTCCCCAATCTTTTAATCTATACTTTGTTGTTCTTTCTCCAAATCCTTTTGCTTCTACATATTCTGCTATTTTAACTAAAGCTTCTTTTGAAGATATTCCGTTGAACTCTTCAGAATTTGTCATTACTCCAGATCCAACAAAAGCATTTTTCATCTCTGAAGCTTCTATCATAATCTCTTTTTTTGTTTCTTTATCTATTGGATTAATTACAACTTTTATTGGCAAATCATATTTTTTAGCAAAAGCAAAGTCTCTTTCATCATGAGCTGGTACAGCCATAACAGCTCCAGTTCCATAATTCATTAATACATAGTCAGCTATCCATAACTCAACTTTTTCTCCATTTACAGGATTTATTACATGCCAACCTGTATTTATACCATTTTTTTCTTTTCCTTCAGCTGTTCTTTCAATCATATCAGTATTCTTCATCGCAGATACAGCTTCTCTTATACTTGGATTAATTTTTATAATTTCATCTACTAATGGGTGCTCTGGAGCAATTACAGCATAAGTAACTCCAAATAATGTGTCAACCCTTGTTGTAAATACTGGTAAATTTTCATCTTTTTCAACCAACTTGAAGTTTACTTCTGTTCCAAAAGATTTTCCAATCCAGTTTTTTTGCATTGTTAAAACTTTTTCTGGCCATCCATTAACTAACTCTTTGTGTCCTTCTAATAACTCCTCTGCATAATCTGTTATTTTAAAGAACCATTGCTCTAAATCTTTTTGGATAACAGGAGTTTTAGAGTGTCTCCAGCACATTCCATCTTCAACTTGCTCGTTTGCTAAAACTGTTTGACAATCTGGGCACCAGTTTACAGTTGATTTTTTCTTATAAACTAATCCCATTTCAAACATTTTTTTAAATATCCATTGATTCCACTTATAATACTCAGGAGTATAAGTAGCTATCTCTCTATCCCAGTCATATGATAATCCCATCATTTTTAACTGTCTATTCATATTATCTATGTTTGATTTTGTCCATAACGCTGGGTGCGCACCATTTTGAATTGCAGCATTTTCTGCAGGTAATCCAAAAGAATCCCATCCCATTGGATGTAGTACATTATACCCTTTCATTCTTTTATATCTTGCTATAACATCTCCTATTGTATAGTTTCTAGCATGACCAACATGTAGTTTTCCAGATGGATATGGTAACATCTCTAAAACATAGTAATTTTCTTTTCCTTCAACTTTATTTTCAGTTTTAAATATATTTTCTTCTTTCCATTTTTGTTGCCATTTTTCTTCAATTTGGCTAAAATTATATTCTCTCATCTCTTCACCCCATTAGCTTTAATTTTATCTCATAATATAGCATAAAAAAACCTGTACTTCCACAGGTTTATTTAATATAAATTTTTTGCTATCTCAGAAAGTATTATTCCTCCAGCTACAGAAACATTTAATGAGTTAATTTTTCCATGCATTGGTATCTTAACTAAAATATCACAATTCTCTTTTACTTTCTTTCTTATACCTTCACCTTCACTACCTAGTACAAGAGCTGTCTTATTTGGATATTTTTCTTCATGATAATACTTGCTTCCAGATCCTTCAGCACCGTAAACCCAGAAATCTAACTTTTTTAACTTCTCTATTGCGTCAGATATATTTGTAACTTTTACTATATCAACATGTTCTATGGCTCCAGTTGAAGTTTTAATAACAGTTTCATTTATTTTAACTGAATTTCTTTCTGGAATTATAATTCCTTTTACTCCAAATATTTCAGCACTTCTAATTATTGCTCCAAAATTTCTTGGATCTTGAACTCCGTCTAAAATTAAAACTATTGATTTTTCATCTCTAGCTATCTTTTCTAAAAATTCTCCTAACTCAATATAGTAGTCATAATCACTTAAATATGCCACTACCCCTTGAGAGTTCTCCTCTTTTTTTCCAACTTGAAATAATTTTATATTTCTAGCTGAAGCCAAAGCCTTTAATTTACCTAGCTTTTCTTCTCTCATCCCTTTAAATATTTCAATTTTTTCAATGTTGTTAGACTTATTTTGTAATAACTCTATTACAGGATTTATTCCTATTACTTTTTCCATTTTCTCACCCTTTTATATTTCTACTTTTATTCTTTCTATATCTGCACCTAACGCTTTTAACTTTACTTCTAGGTTTTCATATCCTCTATCTACATGATAGATTCTATTTACTATAGTTTCTCCATCTGCAAGTAGTCCAGCTAATATTAAAGAAGCTCCTGCTCTTAAATCACTAGCCATAACCTCTGCTGATGAAAACACTTCTATTCCGTCAATCCTTGCTATATTAGCATCTGTTGATATATTCGCTCCCATTCTATTTAATTCAGGAACGTGCATAAATCTATTTTCAAATATTGTTTCCTTTATCTCACTTGTTCCTTTTACTAAACACATTAAAGTCATCATTGGAGATTGTAAATCTGTTGGAAATCCTGGATGTGGCATTGTTGTAGCTTTAACTGCTTTTAAATCTTTTAATTTAGTTTTTGTTGTTAAAACATCTCCATCAATATCAAACTCTGCTCCCATCTCTTCAAGCTTTGATATAAAACTCTCTATATGATCTCTTATAACTCCTTTAACAGTTATAGCTCCATCAAACATAAGTGATGCAACTATAAAAGTTCCAGCTACTATTCTATCTGGAATAATTGAATATTCACAAGGTGTTAACTTCTCTACTCCTTCAATTTCTAATCTTCCAGTTCCAATACCCTCTATCTTTGCTCCCATTTTATTTAAAAAATTACATAAATCATCTATTTCAGGTTCTCTTGCTGCATTTTCAATAACTGTTTTCCCCTTTGCTTTTACAGCTGCCATAATAACATTTTCTGTTGCTCCAACACTAGGAAAATCAAATACAACTTTTCCACCTATAAGTTCTTTTGCTTCTCCTTCAACATATCCGTGATCTATTTTAATCTCAACACCCAATGCTTCAAATCCTTTTAAATGTAAATCAACTGGTCTTGAACCTATTGCACACCCTCCAGGTAATGATACTTTTGCTTTTTTCTCATGAGCTAACATCGGTCCCATAACTAAAAAAGAAGCTCTCATTTTTTTTACTAAATCATATGATGCAACAAGTGATTTTAGTCCATTATTAACTACTTTATATGAATGTTCTCCCATTTTTTCAATTTCAAGTCCTAAGCTTTCTAAAAGTTGAACAAGAGTAACTATATCTCTTAAATTTGGAACATTATTTAAAATATAAGTTCCTTTTTCAATTAATGTTGCTACAAATATTGGTAAAGCAGCATTTTTTGCTCCTTCTACTTTTAATTCTCCACTTATTTTCTTTCCACCTATTATTTTAAATGCCTCTACGCTCATGTTATCTCTCCTTTTTGTCAAATCTGTCTATTGGGCAAACCTTTCCAAATAATCTATCAAAAAAATTCATTTCTTGAAACTTATCCAATCGTTCTGGCAGTTTTGCTTTTAATTCTTTATAATGCTTTGGACAAATTTTATGCCCTTCACCATATATAAAAGCTTCACTTAATCCAGCATCAGTATATATTTTAGTTGCACTCTCTAGTACAACATCTTTATTTTCATTATCTAATGGTTCTTGAGAAACAACAACTAATCCAATATTTCCTCTAAAAGTAATATCATCTACAAGTGTATATCTTAGACCTATCTTTTCAGCTTCATCTATATATGGTTTAATTGAATCAAAAGGAATATCTCTTCTAATTTTTAGTAAAACAGCTCTTGTATCTTTCATCGCTTCTTTTATTTCATTATGAATTAAATTTCTTTCAATCTCTTGTTTTTCCAGAGCTGCTAAAACATTTTCTTTAAATTCCCCTAAATAAATTAGCTTTTCTGTTTGAGTTTTTAAGAAGTGTAACTTTGCTTTTTCTCTTTCGTTTATTATATCATCTACCAACTAAAATCACCTTCTATAAAAAATTTATTTTTATTAATAATTATAGCATATAAAATCAAAAAAGTGATATAATTAAATATAACATTAATACAACGGAGGTTCTATGAGATTTAGACTTTTTCTGTGTTTTATCTTTGTAATTTCACTTAATATTTTAGCACAAAATAAAACTATTACTATTTCTGGATTTGTTACTGATAAAGAGTTTAGATTAGGAGATGCCACTGTATGCTTTTTTAATAGTTCTAACCAAGTTAAATGTATAAAAAGTGATATTAATGGAGAATTCTCTATAGAGTTACCTGAAAATAAATATAGAATTACTGTAAAAAAAGATGGGTATACATCATTAGTTGGAGATAATTTTTTTGTTGATTATATTTTTAACCCTCCGCAAAGTTTAGTTTTAAATATGACTGATAATAAAATATCAATTTACGGCAAAGTTATAAATAATTTTGGAGAACCGATTAATGATGCTCAAGTTAAAGTTAAAATTGGAGAAAATCTCTTAGATATAAATACAAATACAAATGGTGTTTTCTTTTTTCAAGGTCATGTTGGATTAATATCAATTTTTGCTCAAAAACCTGGTTTTTATGGAAATGGTGTTTCTATGTTAATTCAGAATGAGAAATTTATTAATGATATTTCAATTGTTCTCGAAGCTAAAACATTCTATATATCTGGTGCTTTAGTTCAGGGAAATAATTATCTAAAAGAAGTTGAATTAGAGTTAATAAATGGTAGTAACAATAAAATTATAGCTACATTAAAAACTTCTAAAGATGGACTTTTCGAATTTAGAGATATTTTAAACTATGAAAATGCATATTTTAGAGTTCCTAGTCTAGGATACCAAAGTGCTCCTTTTACCATCAATAAAGACTTAAGACAATTTAATATATTTGTAAATTAAAAAGAAGCTCAAAAATGAGCTTCTTTATTTTTATTACTTTTTTAATCTCTTATTTAATTCTTCAGCTTGCTTTTCAAACCCTTTTTTTCCTAATAAAGCAAACATATTAGCTTTATATGCTTCTACTCCAGGTTGATCAAATGGATTTACTCCAAGTAAATATCCACTTACTCCACAAGCTTTTTCAAAGAAATAGAACATATATCCTAAATGATATGGTGTTGCTTCTGGTAAGTTTACTATTAAATTAGGTACTCCTCCATCTACGTGAGCTAAAACTGTACCTTGAGCTGCTTTTTTATTTACAAAATCCATTCCTTTTCCTGCTAAATAGTTTAATCCATCTAAATCTAATTTATCAGCTTCTATTATCATATCGCATTCAGGTGTTTCTATATTTACTAATGTCTCTATTAAAATTCTTTTACCATCTTGTATAAATTGTCCCATAGAGTGTAAATCTGTTGAAAAATCTGCTGCTGCAGGTAATAATCCTTTTCCATCTTTACCTTCTGACTCTCCAAATAATTGTTTCCACCATTCACCAATATAATGTAATCTTGGTTCATAGTTTATCAACATCTCTACATCTTTACCTTTTCTATTTAAGATATTTCTTATTGTTGCATATTTTAAACAATCATTATTCTCATAAGGAGCTTTATAATCCTCTTGAGCATCTCTTGCTCCAGCCATTAACTCGTCTATATTAATTCCTGCTGCTGCAATTGGTAATAATCCAACTGCTGTTAAAACAGAAAATCTTCCTCCTACATTATCAGGTACAACAAATGTTTCGTACCCTTCATCTGTTGCTAACTTTTTAAGTGCACCTTTGCTTGCATCTGTTGTTGCATATATTCTTTTTCTTGCACCTTCAACACCATACTTTTCCTCTAAATGCTTTTTAAATACTCTAAAAGCAATAGCAGGTTCTGTTGTTGTTCCTGATTTTGAAATAACATTAACAGAATAATCTCTATCTCCAATTATTTCTAATAAATCATTTATATATTTTCCTGAAATATTTTGTCCTGCAAAATAGATCTCAGGTCCTTTTCTTTTTGATTTCGGTTGATTATTATAAAAAGTATGCGATAAAAATTCAATAGCTGCTCTAGCCCCTAAATAAGAACCTCCAATACCTATAACTATTAAAACTTCTGAATCATTTTTTATTTTTTCTGCTGCATCTTTTATTCTATTAAACTCTACTTTGTCATAATTAGTTGGCAAATCAATCCAACCTAAAAAATCATTTCCTGCTCCTACTCCATTCATTAAAGTTTCTGTAGCAAGTTTACATTGAGCTTCCATTAACGATAATTCATTTTCCTTAAAAAATCCTAGTGCATTTGAATAATCAAATGATAACTTTTTCATAATATATAACCTCCATATTAATTAGATACCTACATTTTTTTCTAAAACTTCTATTCTCTTTCGTAATTCATTTACTTGTTTTTGAGTTTCATCATTTTTTTGTCGAATCACTTCAATATCAACTCTCATATTTTCTATTTTTCCATTAAATAAATCTGTATCAAAACCAATTTTTGTTAGCTCTCTAGAAAATTCATAAACTAAACTTTCTAAAATAACTAAATCACCTCTATTAGCTTTTTTTTCATTCAATGTATTGAAAGCTCTATTTAATCCTTCTGCAAAACTATACCTTGAAACAGGAAACTCTCCTTTAAACAAAAAACTTTCTTCTGATATAACTCCCTCATTTACAAGATTTTGAATCGCTTTGTATGCCCAATGATTTTTAGGAACATCTTCGAATATAAGTTCTTTTCCTTGTCCATATGCTAATGCTATCAGTGTAAAGTATATCACAATTATTTTCTTCATACACTACCTCTTTATGGTTAATTTTTTTTCAATTATAGCACAAAGAATAAAAAAAAACAGCCCTAAAGCTGTTTGAATTCTTATTTTGGAGGCGACGACCAGATTTGAACTGGTGAATAGAGATTTTGCAGACCTCTGCCTTACCACTTGGCGACGTCGCCTTCTATAAAATTGAATGGTGCCCAGAGGCGGAATCGAACCACCGACACGGGGATTTTCAGTCCCCTGCTCTACCGACTGAGCTATCTGGGCAATAATGGCGGGAGTGACGAGGGTCGAACTCGCGACCTCATGCGTGACAGGCATGCGCTCTAACCAACTGAGCTACACCCCCATTATATGGTGGAAACAACTGGACTTGAACCAGTGACCCCCTGCTTGTAAGGCAGGTGCTCTCCCAACTGAGCTATGCTTCCTTGAAGACAACACTAGTATAGCACAATCCATTCACTAACGCAACTATTTTTTTATATTTTTTATTTTTTTTGTAAAAGAACAACACAATAAGATTTTATTCCTTCCTCATTGCCTGTAAATCCTAGTTTCTCTTCTGTAGTAGCTTTTATACTAATATTTGAAATTTCAGTTTCTAGTACTTTAGAAACTCTGTTTCTCATCTCATCTAAATAAGGTTTTAATTTAGGTTGTTGAGCAACAATTATACAATCTAAATTTATAATTCCGTATCCTCTTTCTTTAATTAAGCTAAATACTCTTTCTAAAAGAATCATACTGTCTATATCTTTATATTCATTTGATGTATCTGGAAAATGCTGACCTATATCTCCTAAAGCTAAAGCTCCTAAAAGAGCATCCATTATAGCGTGAATTAACACATCACCATCTGAATGACCTAAAACACCTTTTAGGTGGGGTATCTCTACTCCACCTAAAATTAATTTTCTTCCTTCTACTAATCTGTGAACATCATAACCATTTCCAATTCTCAACATAAATACTACCTACTTCCACTCATTATAAATTCTATTGTAAAAATCTAAAATCTCTTCAGTTGTAACTGTTGATGTTCCCATTTTTCCTACCACTACACCTGCTGCAGTATTTGCTATCTTAGCAGCTTCGTGTAATGTTACACCTGCTGCACTAGCTAGCGTAAATACAGATATAACTGTATCTCCTGCACCTGTTACATCAAATACCTCTTTTGCATATGTTGGAATATTTATTACCTCATTATTTTGAAATAAACTCATTCCCTCTTCACTTCTTGTTAAAAGAAGATTATCTAATTCTAATTTTTCTTTTAACTCTTTTCCAACCTCAATTATATTATCGAAACTTTTTTTACCTAAACACTCAATAGCTTCCTTTCTATTTGGTGTCATTGATGTAGCTCCAATATAATTTAAAGCATTTTTAGGTTTTGGGTCAACAGTTACTATTATCCCTCTTTCTTTACATAATGATATTATCTTTTTTACAACTTTTGGTGTTAAAACTCCTTTGTCATAATCAGATAAAATTATTGCGTCTAAACCATCAATTTGTTTCTCTATTTGCTTTAATAAAGTTTCCTCTAGATTTTCAGTAATTGGTCTTGCATCTTCCCAATCTAATCTTAAAAGTTGTTGATTTCCACCTATTATTCTTCTTTTTACAATAGTTGGTCTATCATCACTTCTTACAATTCCCATTGTTTCTATTGATTTTTTTTCTAACTCTTTTATTAATCTATCTCCATCAAAATCTTCTCCAACGACTCCAAAACAAACTGCTTTAGCTCCTAATGTTGATAGATTATTAACTACGTTTGCTGCTCCACCTAATACAAATCTTTCCTCTTTTATTGAAACTACTGGTACTGGTGCTTCTGGAGAAATTCTTTCAACTGATCCAATTAAATAATCATCTAACATCATATCTCCAACTACTGCTACTTTTAAATTTTGAAAACTTTTAAGTATCTCTTCTAATCTACTTTTTTCCATTTTAAATCTCCTCTATTACTTCAGCTTTTAATTTTATGTATAAATCTGTATGTTCTAATCTACTTGATTTACTCTTAAATAAAATTCCTACAGCTGGAATTTCACTTAAAATAGGAACCTTACTATTAATTTTTTGATCTATTTTTCTTTTTAAACCACCTATTAAAATTACATCATTATTTTTTAATCTAACTTTTGTTTGAAGATTTCTAGATATTTTAGAACCTCCATCTGCATTAAATGTTCCAGAATTAATATCGCTAGGTTTTAAAGATTTTTTTAGTTTAAAATCACTCGCTTCTAAATTTAAATCTAAATAAACACTATTATCTTCTTTTATGTACGGTAAAACTTTCAATATAATTCCAGCTTCTTTAAATATAGGGGTATATGTAACAGTATCATTATTCGTGTTTTCCTCTTTATCTTGACCAACAATAACTTCTTCTGTCATTTTTAAAACTCCAGATTCACCATTTAATAATATTATCGATGGTAACGCATTTATTGTTAAATCTTGAGTTGTTTCTAATAAAGTCAAAGTTAGGTCTAAAACATCTTTTCCACTGTTAAATTTACTTATAAAATTTATAGAACTTCCCATTATTTCACCTAAACCATCTACTGTCCCAGATATAAGTGTTTCTAAATATATACCGCTACTTTTATCAGATAATTTTCCTTGAGTATCATATGCCCAATTAAAACCAAGCTCTTCAAAAAGATTTTCTTTTACATCAATTATCTCTGCAGTAACTCTAACTTGCTTTTTTCTTTTATCTAATTTCTTTATTAAACTTTTTGCAGTATAAACTATATCACCTTTTCCAAAAAGTACTATAGAATTATTTCCAGAACTGATTGAAACTTTTAATTTATCTTCAAAAGTTTCTTTTATTATTTTTTCAATCTCTTCATGATTTAAATTTTCCAATGAAATATTTTCTATTATATCATCTTTTTTGTTTTTTTGTTCCCTTTCTTGAGGGATATTTTTAGGGAAATTTAAATTTTTTCTCTCTACATAAAAATCAAATTTATTAACTCCATCCTTTATTTCTAAAAAATCGCCATTATAAGTATAATCATCAGATAAAATAGAGATGAAATAAGTTCCTTTTACAATACTATCTATTAAATATTCTCCATAGGTTCCTGAATAAGCTTCAATAGTTTCTCTTTTTTTTAAAATTATTTTTACTCCTTTTAACTCTTTATTTGTATTTTTATCAAATACCTTTCCAACAAGCATATCTTTATCTTCTGATTTTCTTCCACGAAATATTAATGTTTTTCCATTTTTTATTTTAGTTAGTCCATATGTTACTTCCATTACACCTAAAATTTCATCTATAGATGTCCCCTTTTTAAAATATCCATCAACTATTATATCTTTTACATAGCTATCTCCAATCATTGTATATTTAGAATATTTTGAAAGATGAGCAAATAAATCTACAATAGGAACATCCTTTAAATCTAACTCCTTTGGATATGTTTCCATTGAGAAATTAGTAAAATATATGAAAATAAATAATATAAAAATTTTATATTTCATTTAAATTGACCTCCTTTTTTTACCAATTTCTCTTGTTTTATTTTTTTTAAAAGTCCCATCATTATAATAATCATA
>NZ_KI518178.1 GCF_000479045.1 Cetobacterium somerae ATCC BAA-474 | reverse complement strand
TATTTTTTTTATAATTATTTATTTTAAGAAAATAATATTTTTTAGTAGCTTTAATAAGCTGTCAATAAAGAGAAGCATTTGCTTAATTTTTTTAATAATTGCTTCTCTTTATGTATTTAAATTTACTTACAATCTAATGATTATAAAAGAGTGGGTTAAAAAAATAATTCTTGAAAATAGATATAACTATATAGTACTATACAAGAAACTGCCAATAGGCAGTTTAAAAAATAAATCTCAAAGAGGCACGATTAGCGGTTCGTGAAAATTTACAATTTTCAAACCGCTATCGCCTATATCTTCCGTTAGTTTTCCAACTAACTCGATATATTAACTCTTGCGAGTGTGGGTTTAAATTTAAGAAGGAGGTGATTATCTTGGCAATATATAATTTAACTGTTGCTCCATCTAATGGACATAGTAGTTTAGAAAAATATCTTTACAACGCTAGAGAAGGAAAATATAGCGTAGGTGAAAGAGGAGAAGAGTTAGTATATAAAGAAAACTTTAACCTACCTACATTTGCTAAAGATAACGCCTCTTTCTTTTGGGAATGTGCAGAGAGTTATACAAGTAAATTAGAAAATTCATATAGAAAAATAGAGTTCTCTTTACCACATGAACTTTCTATTAAAGAGAACATTGAAATAGCTAAAAGATTAGGTGAGAAGTTATTTAAAGATGAATATGTATATAGCCTATCTATCCATAATAAACGTAATGTAGATGATACCTTAAATAATATTCATTGCCATATAATGTTTAATGAAAAAGTTCTTGATGGAGTGGAAAGAAGCGAAGAAACTTTTTTTAAAAGATACAACAATATTAACCCTGAAAGAGGGGGAAGTCGTAAAGTTGAAAAGTGGAGACAATTTGAGGGGTTATATGAGATTAGACAAACGTGGGAAAGAGTTTGTAATGAGAAGTTAAAAGAGAAAGGTATTGAACTAATTGATTGTAGATCACTTAAAGCAAGAAGAATAGAAGCTCTACAAAACGGAGACTATTTAAAAGCTGATTTCCTTGATAGAGAACCTATCAATATCAATGGTAAATTACTACGTAAAGATAGAGAAACTTTAACACTAGATGAAAAACAAGAAGTAGAAAGATTTGAGTTAGCTATTAAGGTTGCTAAATTAAAAGAGAAGGAATATAGAATAAAGATAAAGAACTATGCAGAAGAAAACGCAAAAGCTAAAGAAGAGTTCATAAACAAAGTTCGTGAAGAATTTGGAATTACTTCTAAAGAAGTTGTGCAGACTTCTGATTTTGTCGTTGAAAACAAACTTGAAACACCTAAAGAAATCTTTGATAATGCTGTTGAAATGGAAGCACTAAAAGTTGATTTAACTAAAAAATTAAATAAAATTGATTATAACTCTCAACCAGATAAGTTGAGAGAAATTGTTATGCAACAATTAACTAAAGGAGAATATGCGAAAAAACTTGATAGATACAATAAACTAAAAGATTTTAAAGAGCTTGTTTACGATAAAAACTTTAAAGAGTATGAAGAGGAATTTGAATCTTTAAATACCTATTTAAGAACTTTTGAAACATCATATATGCAAGATAAGATATTGGCTAAAGAAAGATACATTAGAGATAAATATATGGAACGTAGAGAGGAAATTGTAGAAGAGCTACATCTACTTAGAAACAATAGTTATCAATTAAAGTATATAGATGATGTTACACCTAATGAATTATTCTTATATATCAAAGAAATTCAAAGTAATCTAAAGGATTTATTTATTCAAAAAGAGGTAATAGACAAACAAGTAGAGGAACAGAAAGCTATTGCTGATTATGAAAAAATTAAATTAGATATTTGTCAAAAATTATCACAAAATAAATATTTAGAGATTAAAGAGTTAGCAGTAGAATATGAAGCTAGATATTTTAAAACTAAAGAGGAATTAGAAAGAAAGAAATTAGATCCAACATCTTATGAATATAGAGTAAATATGAATGTACTTAAAGAATATGAAAAAGATTATAGAAAATACAAAGGTACAATTGATAGATTTGAAATAAAACACGATATTAAAGAACTTGTTGAAGAAGCTATTAAAGAATCAAGAGAAAAATTAAAAGAATTAAGACAGCAACAAGACGATATTCATGGAAGAATTAAGTTAAATTCAGATAAATTAAAAATTATGAAAGAGTATAGAAAAGAAATAAATAATGAGTTCTGGGAAATAAAAACTTTAAAAGATAAACTAGAAGATTCTAATGACCCATTGGATAGATTTAAAAACTCTGTTGCTATATTAGTTGCTAAAGATAAATTAATATCTCAAAAAGGCAAGATAGAGTTTTCTTATGAGGCTTTAGAAGAAAAAGCCAAAGATTTATTAAGTAAAGGACAATGGAAAAAGATTAATGATAGATTAGATGAAATTGATAGAACTATTAATCAAGAGTTTTTATATGAACAAGATAAGCTTTTAATTGAAAAAGAGGAATTAATTAAGAAATTGTCTAACTTAAATACTGATAATTTTAAAGAAAAAGTCAAAGTTAAGGTTGAAGAAATGCTAGAAAAAAATTCTAAGAAATCTAAAGAGATTGATAAACTTTTAAACATAGTTAATACAGTAGAATTAGATTTAACTTCTCCTAAAAATTTATCTCCAGATAAAAAAGAAGAGCTTGTTACTGATATAAGAAAAAATATAACTGACTTATTCGATTTAAAAAATGATCTTACTGAAAAAATTAAGATAAAAGAAAAAGAATGTGATATTAAAGAGATTAAAAAAGAGATTCTCAACCAACACACTAATGGTGTATATGGTAAATTGTGTGAAGAAAAAGAAGAGATCATTCCAAGAATGGAAGGACTTAGAAAAATTAATCAACACGACCATGCTACATCAATGGAAACTAAACTAAAACATATTAATGAAAAATTACGTAACTTTGAAATAGAATTTATTATTCCAAGCGAAACTATTATGTTACGTTTAGAAAAACCTCAAAAAGAATTAGCGGTACTAAAGGATCAAGAAAAACATGTAAAAGATAAGTTGAAAGTTTTATTAAAGCAATATTCTTTGTTAAAAGAAATGGAAGGCTTTGAAATGACAAGAAGAAATGAATCTTCAACATTTATGAGTATTCTTAATAGATTAAAAAAATCTAAAGGAAACTCACAAGGAACTGGAGGATATTTCCATGCTAAAGTTATACGGGATGATGAGGATCGTGATAGAGATTGATGAATAAAGATAATCTTAAGGTATATCTAAAAAATATTTTCTAATGAAAATTATAGATACACTTTTAAATAATTTATTGATATATATTATATATTTTTGTTTACTATTTTTTATAAGTATAATTAGATTCATATATATAAACTATAATAATTTATATAAACTCACAAAAGGAGAAGCTTATGGAAAAAACAAGTTTGAAAAATCATAAATTTGAAAAAGGAAAATTTACAACGCCTTTAAATGAAGTTATTGCAGAATTACCAGATTTTAAAAGTTGGTATTATGGAAGACTACCTGAATATTTATGGTTAGGGTTAATTATTGATAAGTATGGAAGAGATATAGGAATAAATAAAATAATAAAAATTTTATTTATTTTTAAAGAACACCAAATTTCAGATATAAAATTTTCTACAATATTAAGTTTAGAAACAACTTTAAAAATAAAAATTTTAAATGTGATAAAAAATGAAGTTGAAGACGCTTTGAACCCTTTAACTTTAGTTTTTACATATTCAAATTTTAGTGATTTTAATAAACTTTTTTTATTCAATGAAGATATTGAAAAGAGAAAAGAGCAATTGATAAAAGTATTAAACGAATCTTCTTTTCATCAATCCGATTTGGCAACTGATATAAGATACTTCATTGTACTTTTCAAAATAATAACTAATAAAGTTTATGGAGTTAGTAATGAAGAAATTCAACTCTATCCTAAGTTATCTCATGAAGATGAGAAAATGAGACAAATACGTCCTTTAATTAGGAGTATGGATTTGGCTTTTGTTAATAGAGAAATGACGAACGAGTCCTTTATCGAACGTTTTTGGGATGAAATTAGCCAAATAACAGAGTGCGAAGAGCTTTGTATCAGTAGTGAAAATCCTAATATTGATATTAATTTATACTTAGAAAAAGTGTACGAAATTTTCAATTATTTTAATTCCATTTATAAATTAGATCCATTATCAGAAAAAATGAATGTCATTTTAGGGATTGCTGTATATTCCTACAAAAGATTTAAAGAAATTGCGGATTATAAAATGTTTGATTCGATTTTAGCTAGAAGTAATGTAAGAGTTTTAATCGAAAATTATATAATGTTAAAATATTTATTATTAACTGAAACTAAGCAAGAAAATATTTGGAAAGAATATAAATATTATGGTATTGGAGCATATAAACTTATTTTAACTAAAAGTCGTGAAGAAAATAAAGATATTCAAAATAGCTATATAAATTTTGAGTACATAGAATTATTGGTAAATGAATTTAGAAATGAAGAATTTATAGATATGGATATTAGATATTTTGACAAACAAAATATAAGACAAAAAGCTGAAGCTGTTGGAGAAAAAGATTTATATAATTTTCATTATGATTATGGGTCATCATATGAACATGGACTATGGGGAGCAATTAGAGAAAGCTCTATGATTAAATGCGTAAATCCAGGACATCGATACCATACAGTTCCAGACATAAATAATTTTATAAAGTTAAAAAGTACGTTAAAAGATTCTATCAAAATAATGAACGATATAATTCAAATTTTAAAAAATGAATTTGGAATACCTGATGAACTTTTAAAAGGAGTGATCAATTTTGAAGAATCTATTGATAGATAAAGTTGAGGAATTTCAACAAAAGTATTTAAATCTTTTAAAGGTCATTTTAAAAGAAATTAATAATCATGAAATAAATATAAGGGATGAATTTTTAATCTTTTTTAATAAAAACAAAATGCTTCTTGAACTATATTTAAAATATTATTCACAGGAAGAAATGAATTATTTTTTAACTGGTTTTGATTTCATTAATGTTGAAAAGGGAGAACATAAAAGTTTTTTTTTAATAGATGGTAAAAGAATTATTGATGATACTCTTTATTTAGATTTGAACTTACTAGGCACTAATTCTGAAGTTAATAAACAGATATATATTAAAAAAATTAAAAAATCAATAGAAAATAACATCTTTCTTTTAGAGAAATATAATAGTGAAATTTTGCTAATGCCAATAAGATGTTTAAATAGTAAAGAAACATTCAAGGATTTAAGTACTCTTTCTAATAAAATTTTATTTCAATTTTTTAAAAAAGAATATGTTACTTTTGAAGAATACATTAAAGAAAATCTGACAATTAAAGATATTGAAAATAATTTAATTATAAATACAAAAATGATAATTTTTTTAAAAAATGAAGATAAAAATGACTCTTTTCAAAAAAGGTTTGAAAATTATAAAAAAAACATTCAGTCAATTGGGTTTGAAACTAAAAATGATGGTCTGATTTTTTATATGGCCGTTTTTGGATTTTTATCACAAGCTATTAATATAATTGAGGTCAGTGAACGATACAATTTATTTCCTTGTGTTCGGAATTATACAACAATCTATTATATAGCACTAATATTTGATAGTTGTATTCAAACCGAAAATATAAATTATATAAAACAAAAAAATAATATTTTAAATACTTTAAAATTATTCTTTATATTTCAAAACATTTTAGAAAATAGTAATTTTTTTAATTTTCCAACTGAAGAAATAATCAAAATGAAAAATCAAAATAATTGGTGGACAAATATTATGAAAGAAATAGAACTCAACAAAGAAAATTCTCTTTCATTAAATACAATCGAAAAAATTATACTAAAAAAAATGGAAAATGTTTTAAAATTATAAGTAATTTTTTAGAAAATTTTAATTTTGTATT
>NZ_KI518177.1 GCF_000479045.1 Cetobacterium somerae ATCC BAA-474 | reverse complement strand
TTTTTTTTAAATAACTTGCAGTAATATACAAAGTACAATTTCAAATTCCTTTTTTATAGAATTTGAGCCGTTGTGCGTTGAACGGTAAACGGTGAAAGAAAACACGGTTTTAAGAATGTACGCAAGGGTGAGAGCTACCCTTTTAAAAGGCTTGGGTCAGGTTGCTCTATTGGGAGCGTTTAAAAGTACCTAATTTACTAATGCAAGGGTAAGGGGTATGTTTGCTAGGGGGAGCATTAGCAAAGCCGTTAAAAAGGCGTTTAAACGTAGTCGAAACAGCTCTACAAAAGCTCTACAAAAGCTCTGCAAGAGTCACACGATTTTCAATCCCCTCTCACACTAGGGGATAAGTCTGTCCAGATACAAAGATACAAAGATACAAAGTCATTCGATTTTCAGTTCTCTTTGTCAAACGTTTTAGAAAAATTAATATAAATAAATATAAAACAAGTTAAGAAAACAGTTACTAGAGTACAATGACGAGGTAGCGAAAGCGTGGCGAGGATTGGACTCAATCAACTACAAAAAATTTAGATAGATAATACTCGCAAGAGTTATTAAACATGAGGGGGTTATAATTGGTATGGTTAGAAATTTAAAAGAAAATAATCTTATTTCTTATGAAGAATTTAAAACAAATAAAGAAAAATATAAGTTTGAAATTGACTTTGTTTCTAAAAGTGATTTAGACCTTGATAGAGATTCAAGAGATAAATTGAATTTAAAAAAATTTTCTAAAAAAATTGATTTAAGAATTGGAGATATTGAGGTTTATATTTTAGATTTAATTACTAAAGAAAAGGGAATTTCAAAATCAAAGTTTCTAAGAAATTTGATTTTAGAATTTGGAAAAACTTTAAAGCTTGATGAAAAATTTGAAAAAGATTATTTTATAAAATTAAAAGAATATAACTATTTATTTTATCAATTAGAAAGTAAAAGAAATGAAAGAGAAGAACTTTTAAAATTAAGGGGAACAGATAAAAAAACAGCTAATAAATTATATTATAAAAGAACTAAATTAAAATTTGAAATTGAAAATTTGAAAAGTGACCTTAATCAATTGAAAAGTTTTATAGAAAGATACGAAATATTATTCTCTGACTGAAAAGAAAAGAGAATACACGTCTCCTCGTTTATTTTTGTCGCACAAAAGTGCTGCCAAAAATAAACGAACGTGCTAGGCGTTCCCCCTAGACCCCCTGTTAGCAAAGCTAACTTGTTGATTTAATTTATAAGTAGTATATTTAATATACTATAAAATGAATCAACCCCTATTTATTTCTAAAGATTCATTTCTAATTTTTTAGAAATGAATCTTTAGAAAACACCCCAATCATGGGGTTTAAATTTTATAAATATTTTTAAGGAGTGGTTTTATGAAAACTGTTTTAGATTTAGAAAAAGATAATTTATTTGAATACTTTTCAAATATAGGTTTAAACCAACAAAGTGATTTTATAGAAAAATATTCCAAATCCGAAGAAGAAGAAATGCTTTACCATAAAATTTTTGAAAAATGTCTTCAAATTCAACAAGAAAAAATGCTAGAAGAACAAGAAAAAAATTTTAAATAATAAACTTGGAGGGGAAAAATGAAAAGAATTTTATTATTTGTATTTATTTTATCACAATTATCATTTTCTTTGACAGTGTATGATCCTGCCAATCATTCAGTAAATACACTTCAAAAAATAGAGAATGTAAGGCAAACATTGGAGCAAGTACAACAGACACAAAATCAAGTAAATCAATTACAAAATGACGCATTAAATCTTAATCGTTGGGCAGGTAATTTATTAGAGCAAAATTTAGGAATCAGTAGAAAAGATATAGATAATTTAATATCTATTAGGGGTCCCGTCAGGAAAACGCGGAATAAC
>NZ_KI518176.1 GCF_000479045.1 Cetobacterium somerae ATCC BAA-474 | reverse complement strand
AATTTGTGAATTATCTTATTACAATTTGTGAAATTATTACCTATGTATTTACATGTAATAAGAAGTGTGCTATTCTTTACTAAGATGATATCAAGGAGGAGCCATGCCTAAAGTTGTTAAATATAATAATCAAATGAATGAAATAAACTTTGGTGGTTATAGTGAAAAAGAACTAAACATGTTTTTTTCATTAGTATTTTTAGCTAAAGAAAAAGGATTAAATAAATTAACTATACCTTTTTCAGAACTGAAAGAACTAGCTGATGGAGATAAAAATAAAGATAGATTTATAAATAATTTAATTAATGTAAATAAAAAACTAATAAAACTAAATCATCAGATTGAAATTAACAATGTCATTCATATTTTTTCTTTATTCAATACCTTTTCAATAGATAAAAATGAAAATGTATTAATAGTGCAAGTGAATGAAATTTTCACATATATGCTTAATGATTTAGTTGGAAGTTTTACTAGATTTGATTTGATAGAGTTTGTTAGCTTAAAAAGTATCTATTCTAAAAATACATTTAAATTATTAAAGCAATGGGAGAGTACAAGAGTAGCTAAATATGAATTAGATACATTTAGAAATTTATTAGGAGTTCCCAAAGGATATACCAGTACAAACTTTAATGAGAGGGTTTTAAAGCCAATTATGGATGAATTACCTAATTTTTTTCAAGGATTAAAAATAGACAAAACTAAAACAGGAAAAAAAGTTACTGGATTAATTTTTTCTTGGAAAAGTAAGAAAAATGAAAAATCTAAAAAAGTAGATGTTATAGATATAATTGAAATTTCTGACAAATTAAATAAAGCTATAGAAAAGGCAAAAAAGAATAGATTTATTGAAAATTTATTAACTTCAGATAATATCGATACTTTAATACAAATGTTCCAAGAAAATGACCTCATAAAAGGCTTAAATTGGGCTTACAAAGAGATTAAGCAAGATGTAAGTACCCTTAATTATTTAGTAAAAACAATAAAAACAGGAGCAGAAAAAACAGAAAAGAAAATAGTTGTCAAAAAGGCAGAAGAAAAAGTAGAGGAACAAGAAAGTATTTTTGATAAAACTTTTGAAGAAAT
>NZ_KI518175.1 GCF_000479045.1 Cetobacterium somerae ATCC BAA-474 | reverse complement strand
ACGTATCAGGTATTCTGATTTTTTTCTTCATTGTTTCCTCCTAGTTAATTATTTTTGTTTGTACGAGTATATAATATAAAATTCTAAAAAACAATAGTTAATAAAAAAAATATAAAAAATATATAATAAAAAAAGACAAGAAAATTTTCTTGTCTTTTTATGAGTAAATATATAGTTTTAGAAAAATACTCCTGCTATAACTCCATTTAAAAGAGAAGCTAAGAAACCTGCTAAAACGGCTCTCATACCTACTTGAGCAATTTCACTTCTTCTATTAGGGGCGATAGCTCCTAAAGCTCCAATTTGAAGTCCTAAAGAGGCTACGTTAGCGAATCCAAGTAAAGCGAAACTCATAATAGCTATTGTTTTTTCAGAAAGTCCAGCTATGTTTTTTGTGAAATCTACATAGGCAACAAACTCATTAAGTACCATTTTTTGTCCTAATAAACTTCCTGTATAAACAGCTTCGTGCCATGGAATACCCATAGCATAAGTTATAGGAGCAAAAATATAACCTAAAATTGTTTGAAGAGTAAGTTGGATTCCAAATAGATCTCCAATTCCACCTAAAATCATGTTTACTAGAGAAACTAGAGCGATGAATGATATTAAAATAGCTCCGATTATAAGAGCGATGTTCATACCATCAATAGTTCCCTTTGCAGCAGCTTCGATAACATTAACAGAATCACTTTTTGTAAACTCAATTTTTTCATCTTCTGATTCAGCTTGAGTTTCAGGCATGATTAGTTTAGCGAAAACTAATCCACTTGGAGCGGCCATGAAAGAACCAGCAATTAAATATTTCATAGGAACACCTAAAGCAGCATATGCAGCAAGAGTAGAACCAGAAACAGAGGCAACTCCACAAGTTAAAACAGCAAAAAGTTGCGATCTACTTAAATTTGCTATATAAGGTTTTATAACTAGTGGTGCTTCAGTTTGACCAAGAAAAATATTTGCAGCAGCAGATACAGATTCAGCTTCTTTAGTTCCTAAAAGTTTTGATATTCCACCACCGATATATTTGATAACTAATTGCATAATTCCTAAATGGTATAATACAGAGATTAAAGCACCAAAGAAAATAATAAGAGGTAGAACATTAAAAGCGAAAACAAATGCGATGTTAGTTCCCGGCGTGTATAATCCTCCAAAAACAAATTGTATTCCCTCATTAGCTTGAGCAATTATTTTGTTAAAACCATTAGAAACAGACTCAAGGATATAAGCTCCACCAGACGTTTTCATTACTATAAAGGCGAAACAAAATTGTAGTGCAAAACCAGCTATAATTGTTCTCCATTTGATGTTTTTTCTATCGTAAGATAGAAGATAACCTAAAAATAAAATTACAAAAATCCCGAATATACTTCTCAGTATAGACACATTACCAGCTCCTCTATAACTATAATATTATTTTGATATTACTATCAAAAATTACTTTATCCTTTTAATTATATTCTAAAATATATAATATACATAGGACAAGTTGCCTAGTAAAAAAAATATATGTATATAGATAAAAATAATAAGAAAAATTATGTACACTTTTTATTTTGTAAATATAACAAAAAAAACATAATTAAAACTAAAAG
>NZ_KI518174.1 GCF_000479045.1 Cetobacterium somerae ATCC BAA-474 | reverse complement strand
AAATAATAAAAAAAATGTAGGATAAATTTTAAATTTATCCTATTTTAATTTTATTCTATTTTAGTATAAAAAAAATTAAAATAAAACAAAAAGAATAAAAAAAGTTGTAAAAAAACTAGTATGATAGTATAATTATTCATATTTTATGAGGAGGGATTATAATGAAAAAGTCCGTATTTTTAACAAGTTTATTAATATGTACAAATATTTATGCAGGAGAAATTTTAATGGGGACCACGACATCGCTAGATGATACAGGGTTTTTAACTGAGATTTCAAAAACATTAAAAAATGAAAAAGGAATTGAATTAAAATGGATTGCTAAAGGGACAGGAGAAGCCTTAGAACTTGGAAAAAGGGGAGATGTAGATATTTTATTTACTCATGATCCGGGAAGAGAAAAAAAGTTTATAGAAGATGGATACGGAGTAAAAAGATACCCGTTAATGTATAATTATTTTGTAGTTGTGACTGATAATGAGAAAGATTTAACAAACTATCCTAAAAACTTAAATAAATTATTAAGCAAGATAGCAACAGAAAATTTAATCTTTATATCAAGAGGTGATAAATCAGGTACACACTCTAAAGAATTAGCGATGTGGAGAGAAGCACAAGTTGATAAGAATTTTAAAAATTATAAAGAAGCTGGATTAGGAATGGCTAAAACTCTAAATTTAACTTCTGAATTACAAGGATTTACATTATCTGATAGTGGAACATTTTTAAAAGTAAAAGAAAATTTTAAATTACAAGAAGTGCCTTTAGATGAAAAAGAACCTTTAAAAAATATATATTCAATTTTAGAACTATCAAATGTTCAAGAGTCAAAAAAAGATGATATTAAAATATTTATAGAGTTTATGCAGTCAAAAGAAGCAGAAGAAATAATGAAAAATTATGGGAAAAGTGAATTTGGTACACCATTATTTTTTGTAGGTAATTAATGTGGATAAAGAGATAATAGAGATTGTTTTACTATCTTTATTTGTGACAGGAGTTGCAAGCATTTTAAGTTCAATAGTTGGATTTTTTATAAGCCTTGGGTTATTTTTTAGAAAAGATAAAATTTTTAAAAAAATATTGGAGTTTTTTAGAGCTTTAACAGGAGTCCCAACAATAATATTTGGATTAGTAGTACTTCTAATGCTTTCAAGGAGAGGAATTTTGGGACCTTTAAATCTGCTGTTTACACCAACAGCAATAATAATAGCACAATTTTTATTGCTATTGCCACTTGTTATAACATTATGTTCAGAACTTTTAGAAGATGATGGTAGTAGAATTTTAACAACTTGTAAAATTTTACATATACCGTCGAATAAATTAAATAGAGTTTTTTTTAGAGAGTTAAAAACTAGGTTTTTAGGAATATTTTTAGTAGCTTTTGCCAGAGGAATTTCTGAAGTAGGATCGGTTATGTTAGTTGGAGGAAATATTAAAGGTCATACTAGGGTAATGACAACATATATAGCCTTATCAACATCTATGGGAAACTATAATACTTCTTTAGTAATAGCGTTAATTTTATTTAGTATTTCTTTTCTATTAAATTTCTTAATAAAATGGGTGAAATAATTGATAGAGATAAAAAATTTAAAAAAATATTATGAAGATAGACTAATTCTAGAGATAACAAATTTAAATTTTTCTAAAGGAAAAATTTATTCAATATTGGGAAGAAATGGTGCTGGAAAGAGTACTCTTTTAAAAATATTAGGTGGTATTTTATCTTATGATGAAGGAAATTTAAGATATGATAGAGATAATGTAATTTTATCTACACAAGAACCACTATTTTTTAAAGGAAATGTTATTTATAACTTAACTGAACCATTTAAATTGAGAAATTTGAAAGTAGAATTAGATAAAGTAACTATTTTTTTAAAAGAGTTTCAAATAGAAAAATTGAAAGAATCATCAGTAGATAATTTGTCTGGTGGAGAAAAAGCAAAAATTCAATTTATTAGAACAATTCTTTATAATAAAAAAATATTACTTTTAGATGAACCTACCGCAAGTATGGATAAAAAAAGCACATATGTAGTAGAAAGAATATTGAGTGAATTAAGGGATATGGGGTGTTTAATAATTATAGTAACACATGATTACGAACAAGCAGTAAGAATAAGTAATTATATTTATGAAGTAGATGAAGGAAAAATAATACAAAGGGGGACGTAATGTCTAAAGGTTTAATTAATAAGGTTTTTGATAAAGAAACTACAAGAAGAGAATTTTTAAAATTAACTGGAAAAGGAGTGGCTGGATTTGCAGTAACCTCTTCAATCTTGTCAATGTTTGGTTTTGGTGAAGAAGCAATGGCGGCAACAGCTTTACCAGAAGGGTTATTAGTAGTGGATAGATCGAAATGTACAGGGTGTCAGCGTTGTGAAATAACATGTACATTACAAAATGATGGAAAAGTTCAACCATTTTTATCTCGAATTAAAGTTGGGGAAAATTATAACTTTGGAACAACAGGCCCTAAAATAAATTATCAGTATGAAGATGGGCAAATGGGGAATTTAAAGATGTCTCCAGTAACATGTAAGCAATGTAGAGAACCGTTTTGTGCTAATGCTTGTCCTAATGGAGCTATAGTAGCTGATGCAAGAACAGGTGCAAGAGTAGTTTTAAAAGATAAATGTGTAGGGTGTGGAGTTTGTACAGAAGCATGTCCATGGAATTTACCTACAATAGATACAGAAAATGGATATGCGACAAAATGTACAACTTGTGGGTCATGCGTTAGAGGATGCCCTACAGATGCTTTAAAAGTTATTAAGTGGGAAGATATCAGCAAAGCACATTTTTTTAGTAAGAGATAATTGAGGGGGATAAATAAAAAATGAGTAAATCATATGGATGGGCAGGAAATATTTTAAGGGTAAATTTAACAACAGGAATAATAACAAAAGAACCTACGTCTAAATATAAAGATTTTATTGGTGGAATGGGAATAGGATATAAAGTTATATTTGATGAAGTACCAGCAGGAACAAAAGCTTTTGATGAAGCTAATAAAATAGTCTTTGCAGTAGGACCATTAACAGGATCAGGAGCACCTTCAAGTTCTAGAACAAATATAACATCGCTATTTCCATCAAATCCTTATAATGCTGTAGGAGATTCGCATATGGGAGGAAATTTTGCAGCTCAATTAAAATATGCGGGATATGATGCTATAATTATTGAAGGAAAATCAAATAGACCAGTTTGGTTAAAAATAGATAATGATAAAGTTTCTTTAGAAAGTGCAACAAATGTATGGGGTAAAGGGATAAAAGATACAACAGCTCAATTAGGAGCAATAATGGGAAAAGAGGCTTCAATAGCAGCAATAGGTCAAGCAGGAGAAAATATGGTAAATCTTTCTGTAATTATGAACGGATTAAGTCATTCAGCAGGTGGCCATGGCGGTATATTAGGATCAAAGATGTTAAAGGCTATTGGAGTAAAAGGGACTAATGCTGTCAATATTGCTGGAAAAGGTAGAGAGTTACTAAAGTTAAATAATTATATGATGAAAGATTTAATTGGAGCAAACAATCAACATGTTGTACCAAGTACTCCACAACCGTGGTCTGAGTTTCATCATAAAGGTAGCAGATGGACAGCTAGAGAAGGATTAACTTGGGGTGCAGCAGAGGGTGGACCGATAGAAACTGGAATTGCAGCAGCAGGTGACGTAAATAAAGTGGGCTATAGAACAATGAAAGCTACATTTGATTTAGGTCCTTCAGCAGAAAAATATACAGTAAGAATGGGAGGATGTCAATCATGCCCAATTAGATGTATGAGCCAATTAAAGGTACCTAAATTGCAAGATTATGGATTATCACCTTATGTAGCAAATACTTGTATGGGGTACTTTTCACCTCAAAGAGTGATGTTTAAAGGAAATAAAGATATAGAAGAGAAAGGTGACGGAAAAATGTTTGCTGCAGTTATTGGAGCATCATTAGCTGATGACTATGGAGTATGGTGTAACTATGGTCTTATTGGAACAGATTTAAAACATGGATATGAAAGTGGAATTTTTAAAAAGGTCTTATCAGAAGAGGAGTATAACTCTATTCCGTGGAATTTATTAGAAGAAAAAGATCCGGCATTTCTAATTGATTTTTATAGAAGGATAGCTTATAAAGAGGGAGAATTGAGTCATCTTGGAGACGGAGCATATTGGGTTGCTAAAAGATGGGACTTTGGAGATGATTATTGGAATAATCCTAAATATGGGTTATGGTCAAGATTAGGATTTCCAAAACATCATTCTAACGAGACAAATGGTCAAGTAGGGTCATTAATAAGCTGTATGTTCAATAGAGATGCTCAAAGTCATACTTTAGTAAATTTAGTTGGAAGTGGATTGCCAATAGAGATTCAAAAAGAGGTTGTAGCAGAGATTGTAGGTTCACCTGATGGAATAGATCCACCATTAAATTATAGTCCAATGAATGAGTATAAAGCTAAATTAGCTAAATGGGCTATTGTAAAAAATTGCTTACATGATTCTTTAACTCTTTGTAATTGGATGTGGCCAATGACAGTTTCTCCACATAAATCAAGAAATTATAGAGGCGACTTAGCTTTAGAATCTAAATTTATGACTGTGGTAACAGGAGAAAATTATACAGAAGAAAGTTTAGATTTAGCTGCAGAGAGAGTATTTACTTTACATAGAGCATTAACAGTAAAAAATATGAATACAATTAATATGAGAGAAGAACATGATGGAATGACTGATTGGGTATTCGATAAAGATCCAGATATTAAAGCATTTACTCCTGGAACAGATAAGATGGATAGAGAGGATATGCAAGTTGCACTGACAATGTTCTATAAAGAGATGGGATGGGATGAAAAAACAGGAGCTCCAACAAAAGAAACATTAAATAGATTGGGAATGTCCGATGTTGCAGCAGAGCTTGAAAGATTAAATTTATTACCAGCATAAAAACAAAAAGGGAAGAGAAATGAATATAGAGATTTTAGCTCAGTCTATAAGGGAAGCGTCAAAATTAGGAAAATTAATTAGTAAATATGAATTAGAAAGTGAGCCTTTAAAAATAAAGGCTTCTAAAATTGAAAGAGTGATAGAAGAATTAAAAAATAGTGAAAAGACAAAAGATATAGATATAATTAGAGGAAAAACAGAAGTATATTTTTATTCAAAAGATTATATTAGCAATACATATAGAGATGTTTTATTTAATTTGAAAGAAAAAAATATTCAAGAAGTAATAATTGATTTAGTTAGAAAAGAATCTCAATTATATCCAAGACCAACATCTTTAGAAATTTTTAAACTATCTCCATTTAACAGGGATGATATAGAAGATTTGATAGATGAAATAATCAAAAATAAAGAATATATAGATATAAAAATAGTGGAAGCTTCAAATGGAGCTAAATATCTTTTTTCTGATACATATATGATTTTTGGACATGCAAAAGGATTGTGTGAATGGGTAGAGGTAGGACAGTTTGAAAATCCATAAAAAAGGAGTAATATGTTAAAAAAAACTAATGTATGTGAAGAAGCACCAGTAGAGCTAAAAGTAAATAGAGAAAAAATGGTAACTTTTATGTGTTCACCATATGATTTAGAAGATTTAGCTTTAGGTCATCTTTATACAAGAGGAATAATAAAGAATAAAAATGAGTTAGAAAGTATAGCGGCATGTAAAGATGCAAAACTCATTGCAACATATACCTTAGGAGAAGTAAAAGATGATTTATTTACTATTCCTAAAGTAGTTTTAAGTGGTTGTGGAAGTGGAGCACTTTTTGATGAGAAAGTTATGGAAAAAGAGAAAATAGAATATTCTAATCAAATATCTTTAGAAAGAATAAAAAAAATTGCAAGAGATATGTTAGAAGGTGCAGCGATGTATAAAAATAGTGGTGGAATGCATTGTGCATCAATTGGAAATGCAAATGGTGAAGTTGTCATAAGAGAGGATATAGGAAGACATAATGCTGTTGATAAAGTTATTGGAGCAGCTTTAAACAAAGAATTTGATTTAAAAAATTCAGTTATAACTACTACAGGAAGATTATCTTTAGATATGGTGCTTAAAGCTGTAGCAACTAAAATACCTGTTGTAGCTACAATTAGTATTCCAAGTAGTTTAGCAATAGAGTTAGCAGAAAAATTGGGAGTTTGTTTAATTGGAAGGATTGGAAAAAATGATCCAATAATTTATACTTTTGAAAATAGAATAAAATAAGGGGAGAGATAAAAAATGTTTGGAAGATTAGGACCGTTTGAATTGATATTAATATTATGTATAGCATTAGTAGTTTTTGGACCATCAAAGCTACCAGAAATTGGAAAAAGTTTAGGAAAAGCTATAAAAGAGTTTAAAGGACATGCTAACGATATTAGTAAGGATATAGACCCAAATACACAATCAAAGAATGAGGGAAATAGTGAAAAATAAAAATTTAACAATGCTAGGACATTTAGTAGAGTTGAGAAAAAGGATGTTATATATAGTTGTTGCTAATTTAATCACAACATTTATTTGTTATGAATATTCAAATATATTAATTGAAATATTTTTGAATATGAATAAAAGTATGAAATTGGTTTATTTAACTCCTCCAGAATTATTTTTAGCTTATCTAAAAATATCATTAATAGGAGGAATAATTTTAGCATCACCAATAACAATTTTACAGATATGGACCTTTGTATCTCCTGGTCTTTATAAGGATGAAAGATTATATATAGTAGGTTCTTTTATAGGTGGATTGTTATTTTTTATAACTGGAAGTTATTTTGCTTATAAAATGGTATTACCAACAATGTTAGAGTTCTTTCAAAAATTCCAAAGAGATGAGATTGCTCAAATGATTTCGATAGGGTCATATTTAGATTTTGTATTAAGTATTATTTTTACTTTTGGAATTGTATTTGAAATGCCTGTTTTAGCAGCATTATTAGCAAAATTAAAGCTTATAAAAGCCACAACATTGAAGAAAAAACAACCAATTATGATATTAATAATATTTATAGTAGCAGCAGTAATGACACCACCAGACATAATATCTCAAATTATGTTAGCACTTCCAATGATATTATTATTACAGTTAAGTATAGGTATTTGTTGGTTAATAAATAAATATCAGGAGGAATAATGAGATTTTTTAAAACAGTGAGTTTAAAAGAAGCTATAGATAGCATAGTATCAAAATTAGATAAAGAATTAAAAATAGAAGAAGTTTTGTTAGAAGATTCTTTAAATAAAATTATAGCAGAGAATATAGTATCAAATATAGATTTACCATCATTTGATCGATCTACAGTGGATGGTTATGCTGTAAAAGCTAAAGATATTTGTGGTGCTAGTGAATTTTCACCGATTCCTTTAAAAAATATAGGTAATGGGAAAATGGGAGAAGAGAATGTTAATAGGATAGATTTAGGGCAGTGTATGTATATTCCAACAGGAGGGATGCTTCCTATTGGAGCAGACGCTATGGTTATGATAGAAGATTGCGAAACTTTAAGGGAGGAAATATTAATTAATAAAGGTATTGCACAACTTTCAAATATAATTATAAAAGGGTCTGAGATAAAAAAAGATGATTTATTAGTTAAAGTAGGCGAAAGAATAACATCAAGTCATATAGGTGTTTTATCGTCTATTGGAATATCTAAAGTTAAAGTTTACGAAAAAATAAAGTTTTCAATTATTTCTACAGGAGATGAAATTGTAGAGTTAGGAAAAGAATTAAAAATAGGTGAAGTTTATGATATAAACACAAATATTTTTAGAGCTCTAATTGAAGAGGGACTAGGAGAGATTACCAGTACATTTTTAGTAAAAGATGATTTAAGTATATTATCATCAACATTAAAGAAAGCTTTGGAAATAGCTCATGTTGTATTAATCTCTGGTGGTAGTTCTGTAGGAGTAAGAGATTTTACAGAAAAAGCCATAGAAGATATAGGGGGTAATATATTTGTTCATGGAATATCTTTAAAACCTGGAAAGCCAACTATAATAGCAAAATATAAAAATAAATTTATTTTTGGAATGCCAGGACATCCTCAATCAGGAGTAAATGTTTTTAAGGCTCTAGTTGAACCGATATTTTTAAATAAAAAAAGAGTAAAAGTATATGGTGAGTTAAAAGAAAATATTTATGGTGACCCTGGAAAAACATGTTTCATAAATGTTAAGTTAAAGACAGAGGATCAAAAAGTACAAGTTTATCCACTTGTTAGCAAATCTTCTATGATAAGACCAATTTTAGATGGAGATGGTTATATAATTATACCAGAACATAAAGAAGGACTTTATAAAGGAGAATTAGTGGAGGTTGTATTGAATGTCTAAAAGAAATATTTATATAGATAATATTGATGTAGAATTAGCTTTAGAAAAATATTTTTCAGAAATATCTTTTGATTTTAAAAGCGAAAAAATATCAGTTTTAGATTCAGTAGGAAGAGTTACTTATAAAGCTGTTTATGCTAATTATTGTTCTCCTACATATGCAGCAAGTGCAATGGATGGAATTTTTCTTTTTTCAGAAAAAATAAAAGAAGCAACGGAAGTGACTCCTGTGTACTTAAATGAAAATGATTTTAAATATGTAAATACAGGAAATCCACTGGATTTGTCTTTAGGGGATTGTGTTGTTATGATTGAAGAGTTAATTGAATTAGAGGATGGAAACTTTAAAAGTATAAAGAACGCAAAGCCGTGGCAACACATAAGGCCAATAGGTGAAGATATTGTAGCAGGAGAAATGTTAATAAAGTCAAATCATAAGATTTTACCTCAAGATTTAGGAGCACTTATAACTGGAGGAATAAAGGAGATAGAGGTTTATAAAAAACCAATGGTAGCTATTATTCCAACAGGAGATGAAGTTATAGACATATTTAAAGAAGAGTTTAAGGAAAAATCAGTAATTGATTGTAATTCTTATATTTTTTCAGCTCAAATAAAGGAATGGGGTGGGATACCACATATTCAAGAAAAATTAAAAGATAATTATAATGAAATGAAAAAAAAGTTAAAAGAACTTTCTAAAAATTATGATGTTTTAGTTGTAAATGCAGGGTCTTCAGCAGGTAGTAAAGATTATACAAAAAATGTGATTGAAGAAATAGGAGAGGTTATTATTCATGGAGTAGCAATTAAACCTGGAAAACCAACAATATTAGGAAAAATAAATGGAAAACCAGTTATAGGGATACCAGGCTATCCAGTTTCAGCATATTTAGCGATGGATATATTTATGAAACCACTTTTAGAAAAGATGACTAATATTTTTAATGTTGAAAATTTTATAGAGGGAAAATTAGGAAAAAGTATTGTGTCGTCTTTAAAACATAAAGAGCTTGTGAGGGTAACTCTACATAAAAATAAAGATGAGTATATAGTAATGCCTTTAGCTAGAGGAGCGGGGATTACAACGAGCTTATCAAAAGCAGATGGAATTTTGGAAATATCTAAATCAGTTGAAGGGATTGGTTTAGGAGAGAGAGTAAAGGTAAGGTTATTAAAACCATTAAAAGAGATAGATAATAATTTAGTATCAATAGGAAGTCATGATATTGTTATGGACTTAATTGGGGATTCTATAAAACTATGCTCTACTCATGTGGGAAGTTTCGGAGGGATATTAGCAATAAAGCAGAGAAATACAGATATTGCACCCATTCATATGTTAGATGAAGAAAGTGGAGAATATAATATTTCTTTTATAAAAAAATATTTTCCAAGTGAAGATATGATGTTAGTGAAAGGTGTCGAAAGAATCCAGGGGTTAATAGTCCAAAAAGGAAACCCTTTAAATTTAAAGGAAATCAAAGATATATTAGAAAAAAATATTAAATTTGTAAATAGACAAAGAGGATCAGGAACAAGGATACTTTTAGATTATTGGTTAAAAGATGAAAACTTAGATTATATAAATTTAAAAGGGTATGACTATGAAGTTGCAACTCATTTAGATGTAGCAATGGCTATAAAAAATGGAACAGCTGAAGCTGGATTAGGAATAATGGAGGCTGCTAAAATAGCAGATTTAGATTTTATTCCCTTAGCTAAAGAGGAGTATGATTTTTTAATAAATCCAGAAATAAAAAATAGTGAAAAAATTAAAGAGTTTATTAAATTTTTGAAATCTGATTTTTTAAAGAAAAAAATAGAGAGTTTAGATGGGTATAGTCTAAATAAACCAGGTGAAGTTATAGAAATAAAATGCTCGAGATAATCTCGAGCATTTCTATCTTTAAAGATTGAAGAAGATATCAATAGTTTCATCATCAGGTTTTTCACCTAAGAAAGACCCTAAAATGAAGACTAATAAACTCATGGCAATAACTGGTACAATTTGATGAAGCCCAGAAAAACTAATTTTAAAAACAGAAAAATATATATATGAAGCTACACCAAAAATCATAGAGGATATAGCACCAAGAGCGTTAGCCCTTTTCCAATATAATCCCATAATAATAGGACAGAAAAATGCAGCTTCTTGACCTGCTAGAGCAAAAAGATTTATCCAAACTAAAAGTTCAGGAGGATCAAGTGATAAAAGAAAAACAATTACTCCTATAAATAGTGAAGTAAATAGTGAAAGTTTTTTAATTTTTTTATCTCCAGGATTTGGATTAATATAGTTAATATATAAATCTTTGACAATAGTTGCAGATGATAAAATTAAAAATGAATCAACGGTAGACATAATGGCAGCAAGAGGCCCACCTATAAATACACCAGCTAAAATAGGATGTAATTTTGAAATTGCTAAGGTCGGAATTATTTTATCACCAATAGTTATTCCAGGAAGAATAGCAACTCCCATAACTCCAATTAAATGCATAATAAGCATTAAAATCCCAACAACAGATGTTCCAATAATCATAGCATTATGCATCGATTTGCTATCTTTAAATCCCATACATCTAACAGATGTAGCAGGAAGACCAAGAATAGCAACTCCTACTAACATCCAAAAAGAAAGAATAAATGGTTTAGCAATTGCTCCACCAGAATCTGGTGTCAAAAGAGCAGGATTTGTTTGCTCAATTGTTCTCATAATATTTTCCATTCCACCGCCATTTTTTAAAAGAGTGAAAAATAAAATACCTGAAGCAATTAACATAACCCCACCTTGAATAGCGTCTGTTAGAGCAACAGCTCTAAATCCACCGATAGTTGTATAAGTAATTATAACAAAGGAAAAAATAACTAATCCAACAATATAGGGAAGCCCAGTGACACTTTCAAAAAGTCTTGCTCCACCAACAAAGTTTGCAACAACAGTTCCAATAAAGAAAACTAGCATGATAACAGACCCCAGAATAACAACAATATCATTTTTATATCTTGCCCTAAGTAAATCAGTGATAGTAAGACCACCAATTTTACGTGATATTATAGCTAAACGCTTTCCTAAAATCCCTAAGGTTAAAAAAGCAGTAGGTGTTTGAATACATGCAAGTAAAACCCATCCAAGTCCTAATTTATACGCAACTCCAGGTCCACCTATAAATGAGCTAGCACCTATATAAGTAGCAATAATTGTCATAGCAAGAACAAATCCCCCCATATTTCTACTTCCAATAAAGTATTCCTCCATAAAATCAACGCTACCGCTATTTTTAATTTTATTGACTTTCCAAGCAACACCTAACATTAAAAAAAGATATAAAATAATTGGTAAAAGTATAAGCATTAATCCTCCTAATCTAAATCGACATCTTTAAAAAAGCATTTAACTGCTATAAAAACTAATACGTTTATAACAACTAATCCTAAAACGCATGAATAGAAAAACCAACTAGGTAAACCTAAAATAAATTCATTAGTATCTGATTTATAAATATATGCGAAATAATACCACCAGCAAAAATAAAAAAGATACAGTAAACAAGTAATAATCGCTTCTTTATTAATTTGTTTAATATTTTTTTTCATTAAAAACCTCCCTAACGTAAAAAAAGAGAGCATGTTTTGCTCTCTTTAAAGTCTTAGATATTACTGTCTTTCACTTTTTAACTTTTCAGCCATAGCTTTAGCAATATTTTCTAATTTTCTTTGATCGTCTGGAGTTGGTTCTCCTTTAGCTTCAACAGCATCAGCGATAACTTCTAAACCAGGAAGGGCGTCAGCAAAGGCTTGTATTCCTCTTACTCCACCACCACTCCAAAGCATATTTCCGAAAATTCCAAGATATCTATTTTTTAAACCGTAATTCTTTAATTTATGTAAAAGTCCTTGTAAAACAGGATAAACATCATTGTTATGAGCTGCAGATCCAATAATAAGCCCTTTATATTTCCAAATATCGCTAATAATGTATGAGTGATCAGTTTTTGAGGCATCATATATTTTTATATTTTTAATTCCATTCCAAGCAAGTTCTCTAGCAATAACATTTGCCATTTTTGCAGTTGTTCCATATAAAGTACCATATACGATAACAACACCCTCTTCTTCAGGAGTAAAGCTTGCCCAATTAGCAAAGTGATTGATAACTACAGAGATATCTTTTCTCCATAAAATTCCATGAGAAGGACAAATATATTTTATTTCAAGTCCACCTAATTTATTAATAGCATTCAAAACTTGAGGTCCATATTTTCCAACTATGTTAGAATAATATCTTCTCATTTCATCTTCGTAGAAAGAGAAGTTAATTTCGTCATCAAAAATTCCACCGTCTAAAGTTCCAAAACTTCCAAAGGCATCATTAGAGAATAAAATTTTATCAGTTATATCATATGTAACCATTGATTCAGGCCAGTGAACCATAGGTACCATAGCAAAAGTTAGAGTATGATGACCTAAACTTAATTTATCTCCCTCTTTTATACAGATAAATTTTGCTTCATCAAAATCAGGAATAAAAGCTTTAATCATTTTTAATGTAATCACATTACCAATAAGTTTTGCCTCAGGAAAGTGAGCCATAACCTCCCCTAAAGAACCAGAATGATCAGGTTCCATGTGGTTAACTATAATATAGTTAAGAGCTTTTCCTTTTAAAATTCCATTTATTTTTTCAATAAATAATCCAGCAGTTGAGAAATCAACTGTATCGATGATACAAGTTTTTTCATCGTTTATTAAATATGAGTTATAAGCAACACCTTGCGGTAATGGCAAATAATTTTCAAATCTTTCAGTTTTTCTATCGTTAGTTCCAATCCAGAAAACTTTTTCTGTAATAGGCGCATGATAATGCATATTTTCCTCCTTGATATTTTAGTCTATATTAACTGTATATATTTTAATCTAAAATCATTAAAAATTCAACTATAATTGTAAAAATAAACAATAATTAAATATAGGTTAACAAAAACTATACAAAAAAAATATAAAAAGGACATTGGTTTAATAAATAATGTAGAAAAAAATAAAAAAAGTTTTACGAAAATTCGAAGTGGTGATATAATCAAATCAAAGCTAGATATACAAAAATTACAAATAGGGAGATTTTATATGAATCCAATATTTTTACAAATAGGCAGTTTTAAATTAAGCTATTATGGATTGTGTTACGCAATTGCATTTTTTATAGGAATAGAATTGTTAAAAAAAGAAGCTGATAAAAAAGGAATATCAAAAAATATTATTGAAGATTACGCTTTTATTGCAATGCTGTCAGGTCTTTTAGGAGGAAGATTGTATTATGTATTGTTCAATTATACTTATTACTTTTCTCATCCTCAGGATATAATAGCTGTATGGAAAGGTGGAATGGCTATACATGGTGGTATAATAGGTGGATTTATAGGAACTTTGATTTATGCTCATAGGAAAAAGTTAAATCCATTTTTATTAGGAGATATGGTTGCACCTTTGCTACTTTTAGGTCAAGGTATAGGTAGGTTTGGAAACTTAGCAAATGGAGAAGTACATGGTGTTCCAACATTTACTCCACTAAAAGTGATATTTAATTTAAAACCAAGTTTTTATCAATGGTATAATAGTTATAATTTGATGAGTTTAACTGAAAAAGCTCAATATAAAGAGTTAGTTCCTTGGGGATTAGTGTTTCCGACATCATCACCAGCAGGATCAGAATTTCCTAATTTACCTCTTCATCCAGCAATGCTTTATGAAGCAGCACTTAATTTTATAGGTTTTTTCTTTTTATATTTTTTTATGAGGAAAAAAAATTATGCTACAGGAACAATTTGGTGGACATATATAATAATATATAGTATTAATCGTATAATTGTGAGTTTCTTTAGAGCAGAAGATTTAATGTTGTATGGGTTTAGAGCCCCGCATGTTGTAAGTTTTATAATGTTGTTGATAGCAGCAATAATTATAATAGTTATTAATAAAAAATCAGGGAGTGATAAATAATGAAAAAAATCTTAGGAATACTATTAATGATTTCAGTTTTATTTGGAGGGTGTTCAAGCTTGACAACAAAAAATAAAAGATTAGTAGGGAAAGAGTATATCTTAATTCAAGAAAACTCTATTCCAAATGTACTAATAGGGTTTGACGAACATAATTTTTATGGATTCTCTGGGTTAAATAATTACTTTGGAAGATATGAGAAAAAAGGAAATAAAATTAAGTTAGAAAAATTAGGATCAACTCTAATGGCTGGTTCAGATAAAGTTATGAAAATGGAATCTGAATATTTAGAAAAATTAGATACAGTTCAAACATTTAAAGTAGAAGATGATATATTAATTTTTAATTTAAAAGATGGATCTACTTTACAATATAAAGAAAATAAAAAAGTTGACAAAAAATTAAAATAATGATACAAAATAATATCAAAATAATATCAAAATAATA
>NZ_KI518173.1:7821-72770 GCF_000479045.1 Cetobacterium somerae ATCC BAA-474 | reverse complement strand
AATCTCAAATAAATATTATTATTTTAGAAAACCTATAAGTAAATTTTTATAAAATAAAAAGGATGATTATAATATTTCTTTATAAGTCATCCTTTTTATTAAAAATAATTCGAATAAATATTCACTTTAAATATTAATAGTCTTTAAATGAGCTTATTTCCTCCTAACTCTTTATAAATGTGATTTTCTAGTTAAAATAATAAAGGAACAACTATAGCTATCATTGTCTACAGGACTTTAAATACAATATTGCTATTCACACTTATATCTAAAAATAATTCATTTGTTATTAAAATTAATCTAGCCACTCTTTTTTGTTATTAATACTTAAATTAACTTCCATATATTTCCCTCTCATTTTTGTAGTATTGTTACTTTTAACCTCAACTTTGGAGTTTTGTCAAATTTTTTATTAAATTAGTTATAATAAAAATTTTTTTAATTCTATCTTTTTTTACCTCTCACAATAAAATGAATTCCCTGATATTTTTTTCGCTCTATACATTCCCGTATCAGCTTTTTTAAATCCTTCTAATATACCTGTTTCAAATGTTTTAAAGAAATACCCCACACTCATAGAGATGGAATACTTCTTTAGAGTATAGCTTCTTTCTAACGTATCTTTTAATTCATTAAGTTGACTATCAAAATTTTCACTAGAAACAAATATATAATACTCATCCCCTGAAATTCTAAAGGTATTTTTCTCCCCAAAGATATTTTTTAATAACAACCCACACTCTTTTATTATTTCATCACCTACACTGTGACCAAAAGTATCATTGGCATTTTTAAAATTATCTAAATCAACTACTATACAAACTCCAGATTTTGACTCAAACTCTTCACAGGCATTATTAAAATTATACCTATTTCCTAAAGTTGATAGAATATCAAAAAATGCTATTTTTTCAAGATCTTTTGCTTTTTTTCTTTTTTCAACAAAAAATACTCCTAATACAAAAACTAAAAATATTAAAAATAAAAGAACTCCTCGATAAAGTAGACCCCTCAAATATTCAGCTTCTTTGACCTTTAAAGCAGAAAATCTTTTATCACTTTCTATACTTTTCTCTTTTAATAAATCTTTATCAACTAAATATATATAAGCTTTATCGAATATATTCTTAAAAATTATATCCTCTTTATTAAATGCTAAATTTATGGGAAAAGAATAAAAAATTTCAGAATTATATCCTGATATTCCACTTAAATATGGATTTACATGAAGAATAGATTTTACATCTTCTCTCTTCAAAGCATCTATTAATTCTACCTTATTTTTATATCTAATTATATTTTCTTTGGGATAGTACTCTTTGGATATATAGTCTTCTATCGATTCTTCTATAACACCTATTTTTGAATCTATATTTTCTTTGCAATCTGATTTATATATCTTATAAGTATGTATATCTGTTAATTTATTACTAAATATATATTTATTTTCTCTTCCAGGAAACTTAGCAACCCCTAGGCTTTTTATTTCTCCATTCTCAAACCTTGATACTATCTTATCCCACCCTTCATATGGCTCATTTATAATATTAAGTTTTAAATCTAAATCCTTTGCAATCTCATTCCAAACTAAAGGTAATACTCCACCATAAGATTTACTTTCTGGAATATAATGACTTACAGTTGAGTTTTCTTCATAAGCTATATTTATTTCTTTTAAATTTTCTAGATATTTTTTTTCTGCTGTTGTTAAACTATAAAAAAATTTCTCTTTTCTAAGAGTTTGTTCAACTTTCTCTTTATGATTATTAAATATACAAAAGTACTTCTTTTCTAATGCTTTATTTATTTTATTCAGTAAATCTGGATTTTCTCCATTATAACCAAAAACTGTAAAAGGTACTTTCCCAATCATAAAAGTATAATTTAAATCATGAGTAAATGATGAACTATCTATGATTATTTGATTACTATATTTTTTTAAATCATCTACTACTTCAACGTTGGCAATAACATTGTTATCCCTCAATTTCTTTTGTATAGATTTTTTTATACCAGTATTTCTAAGTATATATAGGGTTTTACCAGATAATGCTTCCATATTTCTAATATTTTCTTTATTAGAAGCTATGTGTAAAATTTGAGAATACACATTATCACTATAGTTAATTTTAATTCCTGGAAAATCATTTTTTCTAATGGGAAATATAAGATTTATATCTCCAGTTAAAAACTTTTTTGTTATATCATTTCTACTTCCTTTTACTACATTAAACTCTACACTCTCTTCTGCTAACATTTCTAAAATTAAATCATTGAAACTTTTTTTATTTACTTTTTTTTCCATAAACTCATCCGTGATTAATCCTATATTTAAATTATCACCTAATGCAGTAACTGATGTAAAAAATAAAAAAATAAATATTGCTGCTAATTTGTACAACTATTTCACTCCCTTAAATACATATGAAACCATTTTAGTATACTTTCTTACAATAACAATATCATATTTATTAATATTTTAATATTAGAAATTTTAATAAAAATTTTAAACAAATTTATCCATAATAATCTACTTAAAAATAAAAACACTCATTTTTTTAATGAGTGCTCTCTTTTAATTTTATTTCAATTCACTAAAATAGTTCCAGCCTTAGCCGTAAATACAGTTCCCTCTTCCAAAACAATCTTTCCATTTATAACAACATACTCTATCCCTACAGGACACTGAAAAGAATTTTGAAAAGTGGAGCTATCTTTAATTTTATCCAAATCAAAAATGGTAATATCTGCAAAGTTTCCATTTTTAATCTCTCCACGCCCCTCTAATCTAAAGAGTTTAGCTGGTCTCTCGGTAATTCTATTTATAATTTTTTCTATTGAAACCTCATCTTTATTCATCCATATATATTTTGGAAACGTTCCAAAATTTCTCGGATGAGGATTTCCCAATTCAAATTTATCCTCCATTGGTAAAGAGTTTCCATCACTAGCAATAACTCCCAAATCACTTTTGAAAAACTCCTTTACATCCTCTAAATCCATAGAGAAATAGATGGCTTGAGCCTTTCCTTTAGATTTTTCAAGTATATATAAAATAGTTTCTTCCTCACTTAAATTCAGATATTTTGAAATCTCAGAGATTGTTTTTCCATTGAAATAGGTATCTTTTAAATAACTATTAGATACTACAATGTTTTTACTTCCCCCTCTCTTTTCAATATTTTCCCTTATTAAAGACATCACTTTGTCAGAGAAATTAGGAATCTCTTTTATAAAAGTTTCTATATCTCCATCAAAAACATTTTGAGGTATAAGAACAAAAAGGTTGGTACAAGTAGCTTCATAGGGATATTGATCAAAAGATATTAATACTCCCGATTTCCAAGCTTTCTCTAACATCTCTATAATTTTTCTAGACTTTCCCCAATTTTTCCTATTCATAACTTTTAAATGGGAAACATTGACCTTTGCTTTAGTTTCTCTGCCATAATAGATAACCTCTTCTATGGATTTTTCAATCTCATTAACTTCATCTCTCATATGAAAGGATGCGACTTTATCATACTTTTTTACAACTTTTAAAAGCTCTAAAATCTCCCTTTGGCTCATAAAATTTCCTGGTTGATATATCAATCCAAAAGATATTCCAAGGGCGCCCTCATCAAACTGTTTTTCCAAAAGCATCTTCATCTTTTCAATTTCACTTTCATTGGCCTCACTTGACTTAAACCCCATTATAGCTATTCGAATACATCCAGCTCCAACAAGAAATCCTTGATTAGTTACAAGTTTTCCCTTTTCTAAAAATTTTTTTAAATCTAAAAAAGATTTAGTTTTATTTAAATCTATTGGATAATAGTTTATATCTGAATGAGTTTGAATATACTTTTTAAGATTTCCCCTGTTCTCATCTGACCACGGAGAGATTCCTATTCCACAATTTCCATTAATTTCTGATGTCACTCCTTGATAAATTTTACTTGTACAACTTTCAGCTATAAATCCAGAGATATCTGAGTGACTATGAATATCTATAAATCCAGGAGTTACATAAAGATTCCTAGCATCAATAATTTTTTTTCCAACTAGTTTATCTTTAGAGACAGCCTCAATTTTATCTCCCATTATTCCTATATTTAAAATCTCTTTTTCTTTGAGATTCCCAAATACAACAGTTCCACTCTCTATAACTAAATCATATTTTTTTTCATCAACAGTTTTTAAAGTTTTCATATATACATTCACCCAATCTATTATTTAAGAGAACGGCTTCTTTATTTTCTCCCTCTGCTAAAATAATCAAATCTACAAAGCTATTTTTGAAAAATATTCTTCCTGCATCATGCTCTATATTTGTTAAATCACCAGTTTTATGAGCCACCTCTACCTTTCTAAAAAAATATAGAGGAATTTTAGAGTTACACAGTTGATTTTTTAAAATAAAAAGTGCTGTCTCATCACAATATAGATTTTCTAAAACCTTTAAGGTATCTCTAGCACTTGTAAAATTATCTAATCCCCTCTCTCTAGCTTCAGAGTCATACATTTTTCTTTGAAGTTGAGTCTCATAGTAATTTTTTTTCTCAATAAAACTTTGAATGTAATCTATTCCTAAAATATCTATCAACATGTTCGTAGCTGTATTATCACTTAAAGTTATCATAAGTGTCGCTAAATCTTTTATTGTCACACTTAAATTATCATCTAAAACTTTTAAAACTCCAAAGCCTGGAACTTTATCCATTGAATCCACACTTTTTTTATCACTATAAGATAATTCACCTTGAGATATTTTTTCTAAGAGTGCCTCTAAAATAAAAAGCTTTATCAAACTAGCTGATTGAAAAATTTTACTTTCATTTTTAGAAAATATCTCTTCTCCATCAACCTTAACTATAATGCCTACTTTTCCTGAAAATTCATTAATTATATTTTGTAAATTAGATTTTAGTTGATTAAATCTTTCCATGATTTCCTCCTTAAATTGAGTTATATACATTTAATATTTGCATCATTACTCCATTAACAATTGCTTCTTCATCAATATCAAAGTTTCCATTATGAGCCTGAGTTTTTATATTTTTTTCAGTATTTCTAACTCCTAAAGTAAAAAATGCTCCCTCAGTGTTTTCAATGAAATACGCAAAGTCTTCCACTCCCATATTGGCTAACTTTTTTTCATAGATACTATTCTCTCCAAAAAGTTCAGTAGCACTTTTTTTAATAATATCTACAGATTTATCATGGTTTATTAAAGCTGTGTAACCAGGCTCTATATCAATCTCACCCTTTCCACCAAAAGCTAAAGGTAGAGTTGTTACAATCTCTTCAATTCTTTTTTTCATTCTAGCTCTAACATCTGGATCTAAAGTTCTCAAAGTTCCTCTAAGCTCAATCTCATTTGATATAATATTCCCAGCAGTTCCACCATTTATTGTTCCAATTGTTATTACACCAGATTCTCTAGCATCTAAATTTCTACTCACAATACTCTGAAGAGCAATAATCACATGAGATGCTATTAAAAGTGCATCCACACCTCTACTTGGATAAGCACCATGACAACTTTCTCCCTTTATCTTTATTTTTAAGGTATCTGAAGAAGCATTCATAGCTCCGTACTTTATTCCAATTTTTCCAACATCTATAGTTTCATCTACATGTAATCCATAAACAGCATTAACTCCATCAAGAGCTCCATCTTCAATCATAGGTTTTGCTCCTCCAACAGTTTCCTCAGCAGGTTGGAAAAATAATCTTATATTTACAGGTGGCTTCTCCTTTGTTTCATAAAAATATTTTGCCACTCCTAAAACTACAGTTGTATGTACATCGTGCCCACAAGCATGGCAAATTCCACTATTTTTTGAAGCATAATCAACACTTTTTATATCCTGTATAGGAAGTGCATCTATATCTCCTCTTAATGCTATCGTTATATTTTTATTTTCTCCCTCAATCTCAGCTATAACTCCTGTGTCAAATGAAGTTCTATGAGGAATACTCATCTCATCTAAATATTCACAAATTTTATCGTGAGTTCTAAACTCTTGAGTTCCTAATTCTGGGTGCTCATGAAAATCTCTTCTCACCTTTACTAACCAATTTTTTATATTTTCGCTGTGTTTTTTTAAAAGCTCTATATTCATAAATTGCATCTCCTTAAAATATATTTTCCAATAGTATATCATTTTTTGTTAAATCATCATAACTTTCTCTTTTAGAAACAAGATAACTTTTTCCATCTTTTACAAATACCACTGCTGGTTTTAAAGCTTTATTGTAATTACTACTCATAGAGTGTCCATACGCCCCTGTACAGCTAACAAGAATCAAATCATTTTCCCTACATTTTCCTAACCTTACATTTTTAGCTATGATATCTCCCGATTCACAACATTTACCAGCAATAGTTACAATCTCTTTCTCTGTTTCATTAAGTTTATTTGCAACGATACTCTCATATTTAGCTTGATAAAGAGCTGGTCTTATATTATCTGTCATCCCTCCATCAATAAAAATATATTTTTCTCCACCATATGTTTCTTTTTCACCACCAACTGTATAAAGAGTACTTCCAGCTTGAGCCACGATAGATCGCCCAGGTTCTATAGTCACATTTTTTATATCCATCCCTTCTTTTACTAAACTATTTTCTAAACATCTGATAATCTTTTTCATTATTTTTTTTAGATTAACATCAGTATCCTCTTGGGTATATCTAACCCCAAAACCTCCTCCAATATTTATATCTGGAATGCAAATATTAAGTTTTTCTGAAATTTTCTTTGTGAACTCAACCATAGTTTCAACACCTTCGCAAAAAGCTAACTCATCAAAAATCTGAGATCCAATGTGACTATGAAATCCTAAAAAATTTAACTCAGGTCTATCTACAATATCCTTAACTATTTTAACAACATCTTTATCAAAAATAGACTCCCCAAACTTAGATGAGTGCTTTGATGTTTTTATATATTCATGAGTATGAGCATCTATTCCAATATTTAGTCTTAACATAACATTCATTTTTTTATTAAATTTTCTACATACAAGTGCAACTTTTTCAGCTTCAAATCTATTATCTAAAATAATACTCCCAATCCCGTTTTTTACACACATCTCAATCTCTTCTAAAGATTTATTATTACCGTGCATATGAACTCTTTTTGTAGGAAAATTCGAAGTTAAAATAGTATATAGCTCTCCACCTGAAACAGCATCAATATCAAGTCCATTCTTTTCAATAATTTGAGTCATTCCTTTAGATAAATAAGCTTTTGAAGCATAAACTATAGTTGTTTTAAATTTTTCACTGACAAAAGATTCCTTTAAATCTTTTATATTTTTCTCCATAAACTCTAAATCGTAAATATAAAGAGGAGTACCATACTTTTCCTGCAACTCTTTTACAGAAACTCCACCTATTTCTAAAACTCCATCTACATTAGTCATTGTTCCTAAATATTTCACTGTATCCTCCTTGATTAATAAAACTATTAAAATACAAAAAAAGGTCTAAAACTCTATATTAATTAGAATTTTAGACCTTATTTACGTTTTTTTTGATAAATAAGTGTATTAATTCGCTGATTGATTATATTTTTTTATAGCGTCTTTATAGGCTACGATTATAGATTTTTGAGAGGATCCTAAATAATTTTTTAATATGATAGAACTTATCTCTTCAAAATCTTTTATAAAGTCTTTTCCAACAAAGATTTTTTTAATAAAATCATTCGTTATCTTTAAAATTGCAGAAGCTTCAACATCTAAAATTTTTCCATTTTCATCAATGATAAACCCTACAAAAAAGCTGTTATAATTTTTAGTTATTGCATTGTCTATAGACGTTTTTGCAGTCCCAACAATATACTTTTCTTTCATCAACTATCTCCCCTAGTATCAAATAATTCCTATGAATAGTATATACTCCAAGAACGATTAAAAGTCAAATAAAAAAATTAAAACAAAAATTTGACAGAAGTGAAAACTTGAGGTATAACATCTATTAATTAAATAAATGAAGAAATAAAAAAATACACTTATTTATGATTCTAAAAGTAAATGAGGTCTAAAATTATCTTTAAAATAGTTTTCAAAACTATGTAAGAATAATTTTAGACTTTTTTTTATACATTTTTTATATAGTATAAGGAGGAAAATATGAAAGTAGGAGTTTTTGATTCTGGTGTTGGCGGGTTAACAGTTTTAAAAGAGTTATTAAAAGAGCTAAGTTCTGCTGAATTTATTTATTATGGTGATAGTTTTAACTCTCCATATGGAACTAAAACAATTGAGGATATTCAAAAGCTTTGTTATAAAATCAGTGAATTTTTAATAAACAAAGATGTCGACCTCATAGTTATAGCTTGCAACACAGCCACTGTGGCTTCTCTAGATTATTTAAAAGAAAAATTTCCTACTCTCCCAATTATAGGCGTTATAAATCCAGGAGCTACTATGGCACTTAGGGAAAGTAAAAATAAAAAAATCGGGGTACTTTCAACTCCATTGACAGCTAAAACAAATGCTTATAAAAATGCTATACAAAATTTAAATGAAAATTATGAGGTATACCAACAAGGATGCGAACTACTTTGCCCTATGATAGAGAAAGGTTGGAAGGACAACGAGGAGTCTCACAATATTTTAAAAAATTATATTGAAAACTTACCTAAGGATATTGATACTCTAATTTTAGGTTGCACTCACTACCCGTACTTAGAAGAAAAAATTAGAGATATAGCTAAGTGTACTATAGTTAATCCAGCTAAGGAAACTGCTAGATTAGTTGGGGAACAATTAAAAAAATTAAAAAGTATTGCAAATTTAAAAAATTATAATAAAATAAGTTACTATGTAACTGGAGATTTAGAAAATTTTATAACTGTTGGGGAACAGCTATTGGATCAAAAAATGGTTGATGTACACAAAATTTAAAAAGGGGAGTGCTATATGAGTAGTGAATCAAATTTAAATTTAAAAAATAGTGGCGGAGTGGGTACAAAAGGAAAGGAACTTAAAATAGAGAAATTTAAAATTCCTCATACCTATGTAATTATTGCTGGAATGATTATTTTATCATTTATAGGAACCTATATAATTCCTGCTGGTGTTTATGAAAGAGTTAAAGATGTCAATTCTGGTAGAATGATTATAGCTCCAGAAACTTTTACATATGTTGCCAATACACCTGTTAAGTTTTTCTCTTTTACTGAGCACAATCTATTTACTGTATTAATTAGAGGTCTTCAGGCAACCTCTGGAATTGTTTTTTTCACATTTTTGGTTTGTGGATTTTTTAATATGATTCAAAAAACAGGTGCCATTGATTCTGGAATAGCAAAAGTGGCTTACCTATTCAGAAATAAAGGTATGCTTTTAATCCCAGTTGTTATGTTTGTATTTTCAATTGGAGGAGTAGCAATTGGTATGAACACAGAAGCTATAGCTTTTGTTCCACTTGGAGTTCTTTTAGCAAGAGCTCTTGGATTTGATGCTATGGTTGGAATGGCTATGGTAGCTTTGGGAGCTGGAGTTGGTTTCATTGGTGGATTTATAAATCCATTTACAGTTGGAGTTGCTCACTCAATAGCTGGACTTCCAATTTACTCTGGAATGGGATTTAGAGTAGCAGTTTATATAGTTTTATACGTTGCTACAGTTTTATATATTATGAGATATGCTAGAAAAGTAAAGGAAAATCCTTTTAGCAGTGTGGTATTTGATTTAGAGGTTAAACAAAAAGCTATGTCTAATACATCAACAAATAATCAAGAAATTCCAGATTTAACTCTTAGACAAAAAGGTGTTCTTTTAGTTATGTTAGTTGGATTTATAACTTTAACATATGGAGTTTTAAAACACGGATGGGGAACAGAACAATTAATTAGTATATTTATGTTCATGGGAATTGCTTCTAGTTTTGTTGCAGGAATCTCTCCAACTAATTCTGCAAATAACTTTTTAGACGGAGCTAGAGGAGTTGTATTTGGAGCTCTTGCTGTGGGATTAGCTCGTGGAATCCTAGTTGTGTTAGAGGATGGACAAATTATAGATACAATTTTATTCTATCTCTCTAGCAAAATTTCATCCTTGCCAGGAGTTATCTCAGCTTTACTTATGTATTGCGTTCAGATTATAACAAATCTATTTATTCCATCAGGAAGTGGACAAGCTGCAACAACTATGCCCATCATGGCTCCTTTAGGGGATATGATAGGAGTTTCTAGACAAACCGTTGTTTTAGCTTTTCAATATGGAGATGGATTTACAAACTATATCAATCCAACTGCAGGAGGACTTATGAGTTACCTTGCAATTTCACAAATCTCATATGAAAAATGGGTGAAGTGGGTGGCTCCTCTTATGGGAATCTGGCTAAGTATCGGAGCTGCTGCAATCGTTATTGCATATTTTATAGGGTATTAATAAATCATCGCTGTTTTATCTAAATTAAACAAAAAGTGGCTATTAATTTGAAATGCCACTTTTTGTTTTAAAAATTCCTTTATAAAATACTACGAAAAAATGAAATCAACTGCGATATTCATAAAATATTAATTTTCTTCAATAGAAAATAAGAAGCTCGGATAGCTGTATAATTTTAAAAAATCTTCATTAAAAGGTAATTCAACAATTAACCTTTCAGATGTTTTACCAATGCTCTTTCTCTTAATTTTTATTCCCACTAAATCTTTTGTATTTTCACAATGAGTTCCACCACAAGGAACAATAAAATTATCACATTTCCAATATAGAGCTTCATTTTCCTCTGGATGAGAAAATATATTTATTGGAATATTTTTGTCGATATATTCATTACAACGAGATTCTATATGAGCTATTTGCTCTGGAGTAAATTTAAAATCTATTAAAAAATCAAGTCTTCCATATTTATCAGTTATTTTAGCACCAACTATTTTTTTATCAATACCTGAAAACATCTCTTCTAAAACCATTAAAGCCAGATGCAAACCAGAGTGATGAAGAGTTGTTTGAGCTCTTTTTACACTATCTAACTTTATAAGAAATTTTTCATTTTTTTCAAATTCATAATCATTGTCTATATGATGTACAATTTGGTTTTCTACTTTTATGCTAGGAAAATCATTTAAGAAAATATTTCGTCCCTTAATTTTTGTTGTGTTGTAAAATGGAATCTCAGATCCATCTTTACATCTAATTAAAACTCCAATATCTCCTATCTGCCCTCCGCCCTCTGGATAAGCAACAGATTTATCAAATATTAATCCATTTTCTGTACTTGCAATTAAAACTGCTTCACATGATGTTTGAAATTGATTTTTATAATATATTTTTTCTGTTTTCATAGTCGCTCCCTTAAACTTTATTGTTAATAAGATTTACAAATATTAAAAAAAATAGTATAACAGTGATATCAGTGAAATATATTTTTAATTCTACAAAACTATAACAGTTATGTCAATGTTATATAAAAAAACTGTAGTACTACAGATGGAGGTTTCATGAAAATTAACTCAGAAGAGAAGAAAATACCTATTTATTTAAAAATTTATGAAGATTTGAAAAATAAAATTGAAAAAAATGAATATCCAGAAAACTCTAAACTACCATCAATTAGACAACTTGCTTTAAAGTATAAACTAAATAATATTACAATTATGAAAGCTTTTACTCTTTTAGAAAAAGAGGGATATATTATAAAAAAACGTGGCATTGGAATATTTGTAAAATCTAAAGAATCTTTATTTTACAATACACCATCTAATAATCTTATTGAAACTTTTAAAGTTGGTCAATTAAAACAAAATAATCTTATTAATTTTGCAAGTGGAACTCCTTCAGAAGATGTTTATCCATTTCAAATTTTTAAAAAATTATATAGTGATGTTTTAGAAGAATATGGCCCTAAAATTATGCTATATCATCCTACTCAAGGTTTAGAGGAACTTCGAGAAGTGCTTAAGAAAAATATTGAAGACAAAGGTATTTTTGTATCTAAAGATGAGATACAAATAACTAGCGGTTCACAGCAAGGATTGGATTTGATATTAAAAACGCTTTCGTCTAAAAGAAAAAATAAAATAATTGTAGGAAATCCAACTTATCATGGTGCTTTAAATACTTTTAAAACAAATTGTAAAATTTACCCTGTAGAAATGGAAGAGGATGGTTTTAATCTTACTCAATTGGAAAAAATCTTATCTGAAGAAAAAATAACTTTCATATATGCGACAATGGATTTTAGTTGCCCCACAGGTGTTTCTTGGAGTGAAGAAAAGAAACAAAAGTTAATTTTATTAGCTAAAAAATATAACACATTGATTGTAGAAGATGATTTTGCATCAGAACTTTCATTTTACAATACTCCAAGAACCTCTATAAAATCTTTAGATTCTGATAATAAGACTGTTATTTACATTAAATCATTTTCTAAAATAATTATGCCAGGTTTAAGATTAGCATATATGATAGCACCAACTGAGCTTATTTCTAAAATAGTGACTGTTAAGTTTACCACAGATATATCAACATCAGCTCTTGATCAAAAAGTTTTAGCTAATTTTTTGAAAGGCAATTTTCTGAAATTACATATAGAAAATCTAATCAAAATTTATAGAGAAAGATATCTCGTTTTAACTGAGAAACTAAAAGAGATACCTTTTTTAGATGTTGTTTATAATATTGATGGTGGTTTTTATGTTTGGATAAAACTAAATGATACAATAGATTCGAGCCAATTTTACTTAAAATGTAAAGAGAATAATATTCTACTTCTTTCTGGAAATGTTTTCTTTTTAGATAATCAGAAAAATCAATATTTCAGAGTGAGATTTGCAACTACAGATATTCCAGAAATTATAGATGGTATTGATCGTTTAAAAGTTATTCAAAGGTAACTCAGTATTGAGTAGAGGGATTATGTGATAATTGCCCTCTACTTTTTTAATTCAGTTAGTTTAATAGTTCTATAAACTTTAGTTTATTAGAAAAAGGAGCGGTATCATTTGAAATGACACTGCTCCTAAAATTAGATTAATGATTATTTAATTTTATATTTTCAGGATCTTCAAGTTTATCAACCATCTCTAAAAACAGATCCTGTGATGGTTCATGTTTTTTCTCCTTTGCAGGGAATGAAGATTCAAATTTCAAAAATTCATTCTCATCCAATTGAAAACAGCTTACAGCTTCATGAAAATCTCCAGAAATCTCTTTTAAAGAGCCGGGATAAAGCTCCATAGCTAAAAGGGCTTTGGCAAAAACTCCATCAGCTCTTGCTATTCCAAAACTAGCTGCACTTTTAAAACCAACTCTATTGTAATATCCAGGATATCCGTATATAATTATCCCTTTATATCCCATATCAGCTGCTATTCTTTTAGTAAATTCAATCAAAGCTCTCCCTATACCCTGTTTCTGAAATTTAGGAGATACGCTTAAAGGTCCAAAAGTTAAGACTTCATGAGATTTACCCTCTTTATCTATAACTTCAGCTTTAGTATAAAAAATATGTCCAACTATCTCTCCATCTTTAGTAGCAACAAAGTTTAACTGAGGAATTGTCACTTCTGAATTTCTTAAATAGTGAACTATGGAATGCTCATTAGCTCCTGGAACATATAGATTCCAAAAAGCCTCTCTAGTCATCTCCTCAACTTTTCTATAATCATTTTTTTCTTCTAATCTTATTTCTAATTTCAATTTTATCCTCCGTCTAATTTTAATTCTGACTCTATAATTTTATCAAAACCTATATATAGAAAGGGAATCAATAGCCCTTCCTATTATAGGAAGAACACACTCTCATTATTAAACAAAAAATCACTCCTAATATTAAATTTTATTTATTTTGATATTATACAGTTATTTTATTATCGAGTCAATATAATAACATTCTAAAGAAACTATTCCTGTGAGAAAGTATTTTGATTTAATTTTTTAAAAAATTAAAACTTTTTTACAAAACCTGTTGTCTAAATATTATTAATAAGTGTTAAAAAATAATAAATAATTTAATCCCCCCAAAAGAGCCTCTATCCCCCCAGAGGCTCTTTCCCTTTTTTGTATTTTAAATTTTTTCAAACTTTTTTTTAAGAAATAAACGTCTAATAATTATAATAATAGTTAGAAGATAGAAAAATATTTAAAGCAGTAAAAATAGCCATCACACAGTTTCAAAGATGTTTTAATTTTTAAAAGGAGGAGTTTTTAAAAAGTTTTAACAAATTATGAAGTTGTTTTGTCTAACTATTATATTGAGGAAATAGATTTAAATGTTAGTAGATTAATTTATTTTTAAGAAGTTTTTTAATTTTTAAATGAAATGATTGAAAGTTTTAAAGTTATTCAAAGGTGATTTAGTAGTGAAGTAGAGGGATTTGTGATGGTTGCCCTCTACTTTTTTTATTAAAAAATATAAAAATTAATGGATTAAGCTAAAATAACTTAATCCTTTTTAATACTATTATCTTTATCTATTCTATTTCTCAAATTTTAAAAAATAACAGAATTTTAGCAAATATTTTTTTTATTTAATACCATTTCTATTTTTTTAATTGTTTTTTCTTCTAATTCCCATGTCGTACTTCTTACATTCTCTTCTATTTGCTGAGGTGTTTGAGCCCCACAAATAACTGGACCAACTTCTTTTTGAGCTATTAACCAATTTATAGCAACTTGTGATAATGGTTTTCCTATTTCTTGAGCTATTTCTTTTAATTCTTCAACACAGTTAAAGTAATTTAAAAATCTTTCTCCATTTAACTTTGGATTTTTTGATCTATCGTCTGATGAATCAAAATTATTTTCTAATTTAAACTCTCCAGTTAGTAACCCTTGCATTAAAGGGCTATATGGTAAAAATGCCATACCTTCCTCTTTACATAGCGGTAATAATTCGTTTGCTGTTCTATATTCTAGCTGTTTATGATGATAAATTTCTGAATTTGGTTCTAACATATTATATAAACCTTGAAGCGTTGAAATTTCAGCTAACTCCATACATTTTTTTGTATCTTTTAAGGAAAAATTAGATAGACCAATATATCTTATTAACCCTTTTTCTTTCATCTCCATTAAAGTAGCCATTCCCTCTTCTAATTTCATTCCTTCAAATGGCCAATGTATTTGATATAAATCAATATAAGAAGTTTGAAGTCTTTCTAATGAGGCATTCAACTCTTTATATAAACTTTCTCTTGATATACTTTTAGTAACAACTTTATTTTCATCCCATATAAGACCACATTTTGTTGCAATAAAAAGAGAACTTCTATCATAATCTTTTAAGGCCTCTCCTAAGATTTTTTCTGAATGTCCCATTCCATAAATAGGAGCGACATCAAAAAAATTTATACCTAACTCTACAGCTTTCTTTATTGTTTCTATAGATTTTTGATCCTCTGTATTATTCCATGTACCACCTATCGCCCAACACCCAAATCCAACTGAAGATAGTTTTTCATTATTTAATGCTTTAAACTGTTTATATATCATAATTTTCTCCTTATTTTCTTAATTCTGGCCAAAAATCTTTATTAGCTTCGATTAAACTATCTAAAATATCTTTTGCTTTTAATGCTGATGAAACTGTTTTATTTAAAGTTAATGCTTTAAGTGCTTTATCATATGAATTTTCCATATAAGCATCTACTAAACATTTTTCAGAAGCTAATTGCTGCTCTATCATCCCTTTATTGAATGTAGGTATTTCTAAATTTTTATACGTACTTACCGGTCCATCTTTAGTTATTAAACATGGTATTTCTATCATAGCATCATTCGGAAGATTTTTAATAGCTCCATTATTTTCTACAATCACTAAATATTTTTTATTTAAATCATTCACCAAAGAGTTTGCAACATCTACAATAAATAATCCATGAGCTCCAACATGGAAAGCTTCTCTATCATAATTACCTGTTTTTTCATACTCATCTATAGCTTTGAATAGTGTTGCTTCTCTTCCATCCATTACTTCATTTGCTCTTGTATAATCTTTATTTAATTGATTTAAAACTAAATCTCCTAATAGATAATATTGCATATATGTATTTGGTACATAGTCATCAAATAGATTTAAAATGTACTTCATATTTTTATAAGTTTTTTGCCATGATGCATCCTTATGCTGTAAATCATAATTAGTTTCAGGAAATAGTCCATGCTCTTTTATAAAGCTTTTCATCTCATCTATTCTCTCAACACCATTTACTTTTAAACTTGTAAACCATCCAAAATGATTAAGTCCAAAATATTCAGGTTCAATCTCTTCATAATCACATTTAAATATATCTGTCATTTTTTGCATCATACCAACTGGCATGTCACATATATTAAGAACTTTTGAGTTAGGTCTTAATCTTCTCATTGCCTCTGCTACTATTGAAGCTGGATTTGAATAGTTTATCATCCAGCAATCTTTTTTAGAATATTTTTCCATGTAATCAACTAATTCTACCATAGGTTTAATAGCTCTTAATGCGTATGCCATTCCTCCTGGACCACAAGTTTCTTGTCCAATTGTTCCTAATGATAAAGGAATTTTTTCGTCTAATTCTCTCATTGCATATTTACCAGTTCTGATTTGTGCAAATATAAAATCTGCATCTTGAAAAGCTGATTCTGGATTTGTATGCTCTGTAAATAATAACCCTGGATCCATTTCATCAACTACACTTTTTGTTATAACAGAAATCTTTCTCTGTCTTTCTCCATCTATATCAAATACTCTTAATTCATCTAATTTAAATTCATTTTTTTTACTTAATAAAGCTTTTACAACTCCAGGCGTAAATGTGCTTCCCCCACCTGCTATAACTACAATATATTTTTTCATAATAATCCTCCCTCATCTTTACTCTTCATCTTTTATATTTAACTCTTTACAAACCTCTTTTTTTATCTTTTGAACAGATAATCCATATATAATCTGAACGCCCTCAGAACTTTTAACAATACCACTACATCCTGTTGTGTTTAATAAATTCTCATCTATTTTTTCTAAATCTTTAACTTGAACTCTAAGTCTTGAGTAACAATTTGTAATAGTTTTTATATTTTCAGAACTACCTAATCCCAAAATTATATTTTTTATTTTATCGCTTTTTTCACTCTCTTTATTTTTTTCTTTATAATCCTCTTTGCTATAAAGCTTTACTTCTCCACTCTCTCTTCCTGGAGTTTTTAAATTTAATTTTTCTATTAAAAACTTAAATATAACATAATATAAAGCAATCTGAGCAAACCCTAATAAAATAAATTTAAGTGTATCTCCTTTAACCCCTGCTGGAAGCATCATTGCTAAAAATTCAATTCCTCCAGATACAGCTATTACTCTTAAATCTAATAATGCAGCTACTGCCATTCCTATTCCAGCTAATATTGCATGAACAACAAATAAAATTGGAGCAGTGAATAAAAATGAAAATTCTAATGGTTCTGTCACTCCTGCAAAAACTGCTGCTCCTACTGCTGGAATTAAAATCCCTTTTGTTTTTTCTTTTAAATCACTATTTGCACATCTATACATAGCTAAAGCTGCTCCTACTAATCCAAACATTTTGCTCATAGCTTTTGTTAAATAAACTGCTCCAGGCCCTAATCTATTAATAGTTGAAGATGACAGTTCTGCCATAGCAATATTTCTTACACCTTCTAAATATTGGCCATCAACTACACCAGTTCCGCTTATAGCTGATAATTCTACAGGTACCCATAACAAATGATGTAATCCTGTCGGAATCAATATTCTTTCTAAAAACCCATAAATACCTACACCAAATACTCCTGTAGAAACAATTGTATTCGTCATTTTAGCTATAAAAATCTGTATCACTGGCCAAGTATAAGTAAAAAATATTGATAATGAAATTACAATTGGTATCCCTATCAATAAAGCTAAATTTGAACTACCATAAAGTCTCATTGCACCTTCAAATTCTTTATCTACAAATTTATTATGTAGATAAGATGTAACCAATCCTAAAATAATTCCTAAAAATACCCCCATATCTAAAACTTGAACACCTAAGACTAAACTCTGTCCAGTACCTCTTAAATCACCGGTTATAAGAAATCCTTTAATTTTCATAAAAGAATTCATAGAATAAAGAAAAATAAAAAATAAAATTATTCCACTTAATCCTGCATCTCCCTTTTTTCTTTTTGCCATTCCCGAAGCAATTCCAACAGCAAATATTGGAGATAGATTTATAAATATGCTTAGTAATGAATCTTTTGTCAAAACACCAAAATTATTTAACCATTGAATTTTTGAAAAAGGAATAGATGGATTTGTTAATAAAACTCCAAATGCTAATAACATTCCAACTATAGGTAGTGTAAATACTGGAACTAATATTCCTTTAGAAAATTCAGTTCCCAGTCGAGTTATAGTTTTTTTTAGTTTTTCAAAATTTAAACCGCAATCTTTTTTTAAAACTTTGTCCATAAGACCCCCAAAAACAATTTTTTAAAATTGGTATATACCAATTATAAGGTAATGATATTTCATTTTTTCATTTTTGTCAATAATTTTTTTATTGATTTTTTTTTTAATAAAAATTATAATTATTTCAATAGACAAAAAATATAGGAGATATTAATGAAGTTACCTAGATATATTGAAATTGCAAAAGAACTTGAAGAGAAAATTTTAAATAATACCTATAAAAAAAATGAACGTCTTCCTGCTGAGAGAATATTAGCCGAAGAATACAATGTTACTAGAGTTACAATTAGAAATGCTATTGAACATTTAGTCTTAAAGGGATTTTTAGAAAAAAAAGTTGGAAGTGGAAACTATGTTAAGAAAAATACTTTAAATTTAAATATTAGTGAACAATTAAGTTTTAGTGAAAAATCACATTTTTTAAAGCAAACACCACGAACAGATGTTATTGAATTTAAAGAGATTTCTGGAGATGCAAAATTAATGGAGATATTTAATTGTGATTCTAATGAAGTTTTTTTCTTTATAAAAAGAGTTAGATATTTGGATAATACTCCTGTAAACCTTGAAAATACTTATCTTCCTAAAAGTCTTTTTCCAAATTTAACTAAAGATATTATGAAGGGATCTAAGTATGATTTTGTAGAGAAAACCCTTTCTATAAAGGAGAGCTACAATAAAATAACTCCAATTCTACCAAACGAAGAGTTAAGTCAACTATTTAATTTAACTTCTTGTGAACCAATATTCTACAAAACATCTATTGGAATTTCTAAAAAAGATATACCATTTGAATATAGTGAACTATATTTTAATCCAAATATATATGAGTTTACTTTTACTTCAAAAAGATAAAAATAAAAGAAGAAAATTGATAATTAGATTATCAATTTTCTTCCCAATTATAGTTTTCACAATAAACTTTTGTCTCATCATATCTATCTATAAATTTATTTTCTTCATTGGAATATCCAAAAGCCACGACTCCAAAAGGAATTATATGTTCTGGTAGATTAAAATATCTCTTCATTTTCTCTACTCTTTCCACTTCAGGATAAAAACCAAGCCAAACTCCCCCTAGCCCCTCTTCTACAATTTGAAGCAACATATTTTGAATAGCTGCACTTAAATCTTGTTGTAACCACATATTATCTTTTTCTACTAATTTTATATTTCCTAAAACAACTATCGAAACTTTAGATTTACTTACAGGAATTGCATAAGGACTCATTTTTGAAATATCATTTTTCTTTTCTTCACTTTCAACAACAATAAATTCCCAAGGTTTAAAATTATGTGCTGATGGTGCTTGCATCCCAGCTCTTAAAACCCTTTCTATTTTTTCACATTCAACATCTTTATCTAAAAAACTTCTAATACTTCTTCTATAAAAAATTGAATTCATATGTTCTCCTTTATCCAACTATTTTTTTAAATTAAAAATACATCTCTTCCCTGGTGTAAAATAACATTTATTACACGACACACATTTTGGTTTTTTCAAGTCTCCTGACATCCAAATATTCACTAAATTAGGTTCGCAAGTCAATGGTCTAGACATTGAAAAATACTCAATTTTACTACTATTTAAAATCTCCTCCATCACATCTATATGTCTATTTCCACCTATTAAAATTACTGGAATATCAATCATTTCAGCTAATTTTTTAGCATAGTCTTTAAAATATGATTCGTTAGTTTTAGAAACTACAACTTTTGTTCTAGCAGCACCTAAATTATTTTCTGATACCTCTTTTATAGATTCATTTCCACCTGTAACCTCTATTGCATCAATTCCTAACTCTGCAAGTTTTTTAGCAACGTACATGCTGTCCTCTTCTGTAAGTCCACCCTCTTTAACATAATCAGCAGAGTTTAATTTAATCCAAATTGGAAAATCTTTTCCTACAGACTCTCTCATAGCTGTAAAAATTTCAAATATAATTCTTCCTCTATTTTCAATACAACCACCATATTCATCAGTTCTTTCGTTATAATATGGTGATAAAAATTGACTAAGAAGATATCCATGACCGCCATGTATTTCTACACCATCAAATCCTGATTTTTTAACTCTTAATGCTGCATTAGCATATGCTTTAACTAAATACTTTATCTCTTCTTTTGTAATCTCTTTAGCCCAAGTTCCAGTATTTTCATTTTGTATAGTTGAAGGCCCCCAAATAGTTCTTTCTCCAACATTAAACGTTGTCATGAACCCTCCGTAAACTATTTGCATTATTATATTAGCTCCATATTCATGAATTTTATTTGTAAATTTTTGATATTCAGGAATAAAACTATCATCATATATCCCCATCATTCCAGGATTCGGTTGCTCATCTTTAGTAACAAAAGCATATCCTGTAATAAGAGTTGAAGCTCCACCTTGAGCTAATTCTTCATAAATAGCTGAAAGTTCTGGAGTAAGGTGCCCTTTTTCATCTGCTAAATCTTCCCATAACGCTCCTCTTATTATTCTATTTTTCATTTCTAAATTACCTAATTTTGTTTTATCAAAAATACTTTTCACATTTATCTCCTTTAAACTTTTATATTATAACGAGATTATATTTCATTATAATTTCTTTAACAAGTACGCACTTTTTTGTAAGACTACTTACTTTTTTGTAAGAATTTAAACAGAATAAGGTTTTCTTTATAAAAAGTATTTTAATAATATTAAAAAAATTTGTTATTTGACATTAATGATTTAAATGTTAAAATATAAATACTAAAAATTTTTTGAAATTAAAGGGAGATAAAATGTTAAATTATAAAGATAAAAACTACTTTTGCCAACTAGATTTGGGATTAGAATTTATTCGTGGAAAATGGAAAGCATTAATTATCTGTCATTTGAAAGAGGAGCCTGTTAGATTTTTAGAACTTCAGAGAAGAATTCATGGAATTACTCAAAAAATATTAAACGAACAACTTAAAGCGTTAGAAGAGGAAAAAATTGTAGAGAGAATAGTTTACCCAGAAGTTCCACCTAGAGTTGAATATAAACTTACCGAAAAGGGATTAGCTCTTTTACCAGCCTTAGAAATGATTGAAAAGTGGGCTGAAAAATATTTAGAATCTTGCTCTATTGAATAAAAATAATTATAACACTATACTAGTTGGAACTGGAAAAACTCCTTCAACTATTAACTTCTATAAAAATTGTGGTTTTACAGAATCTCATCGAATTAAAAACTTTTTTACCGATAACTATGACCACTTAATCTTTGAGGATGGAAAGCAGCTTATTGATATGATTTACTTCTCAAAAAAGTTAAATAAATAAACTTTGCTTGGTTCTCTCGTGAGAACCAAGTTTTTTATATCTAAAAATTATTATTGCAAAGAGATATATAACGATCTAACATGTCATTTGTTTCTTTCACAACTAAAGAGACAAAATCAAAATTTTCTCCTGTCGTATGTGCTTTATCTAGAGCTGAATAATACTCTAATCTGTTTGCATTTTTTATAACTATTGGAGGATAGCCATTTTTCATTAATTCCAGATTTAAAAGTAATCTAGATGTTCTTCCATTTACATCAACAAATGGATGTATCCCTACAAATATAATATGAACCATTGCAGCCCTTTCTACTGGATGCAACTCTTGTGCTTTTGTAGAATACCACTCTATAAATTCATTCATTTTTTCTTTTAATAAAAATGGTGCTGGTGGGAGATGTTGAGCTCCTGAAATCATCACTTGCTGATCTCTATAATTCCCTGCATACTTATCATTAATACCTTTTAAAACTAAATGGTGAATATTTTTTATTTGCCACTCACTAAATGGCTCTTTATTTCTTATAATATCTTCTAAATACAAGATTGCCTCTTTATGATTTACAACCTCTAAATGTTCTCTTAAACTTTTTCCACCAACTGTTATCCCCTCTAAAACCACTTTTGTTTCAAGTAGAGTCAATATATTTCCCTCTATAGCGTTAGAATTATATGTCCATTCTAATAAAACACTTTCTCTTAAACTTTTTACTGTCTCTTCTGACAATGGTCTTAATTCATCTAATTTTAATTTTTTTTGATTAATCGCATCAAAAATATTTTTTTCAATCATTTTTTATCACCTATTTCAATTTATTTATATTTTAATAGCTACTTTTCTATTTTAATCTTAATCTCGCCATTTTTTGCTACTAAATTCATTATACCATTTTGAGGGATACATATACTAGGAATTGTATGTCCGCAATCAAAATTATAAATTATAGGATAGTCTCTTTTACCAACAATCTCATCTATAAGCTCCTCATATTTCAAACCTGAATTTTTATTGTTGTATATTTCTGGTTTACTAAAAATTAAACCTTTTAAATTATCAAAAATTTTATAAAGTTTTAAAGCATTTAGACTTCTCTCTTCTAAAGTTATAGTAGCATCTTCATCCTCTAAAACCAGAATACAATTTTTTAAATCGGGAATAAAATCACTGCCAAAAAGTGTAACAAACGTTTCTATATTTGCAACGATAACTCTTCCTCTTCCTTCCCCTTCATTTAAAATCTTCCAACCATCATTTTTTTCATATAACCTCTCATTTTTCCATTCTTCAGTTAAAGCATTTAAAAGTTGATTGGACCATTTTTCAGGAGGTATCAAATCATAACTTTTTTCAATTAAAGCCTGAAAAAAACTACTTTCCCCAAATATATTTTTAGAATGATATTCACCAAAAGTTGGGATTAGTGATGCTCCATATATAATAGAAAAATTTGTTTTCTCTAAAAATGCCATTTGAAGAGCTGTTATATCACTATATCCACAAAGAATTTTTTTAGTATTTTTTATTTTGTCAAAATCTAAGTATGGAAGTAAACTAGCACTATTATAACCTCCAATAACAGGCATTAAAATATCAATATCTTCATCTAAAATTAAATTCATTAATTCATTAGCTCTCTCTTTTCCAGAGGCAGTTCGATATCCTTGAAAGTTTTTATTTTGAATTAAATTTCCCTCTTTTACATTAAATCCCAGTTCTAATAACCTAGATTTAGCATATTTATATTTTGATGCAAATAAAATATGAGCAGGACTTGATGGAGCAAAAATTCCTATTGTCATTTTTTTCATTAATCTCCCCCTTTACATTTATGCAGAATAATAAACCATCTTGAAGAAAATATCTTTTCCAGTTAAAGTATCTTTTATATAAATATTTTCAATTTTAAATCCATTTTTTTGATAACACTTAATAGCTCTTCTATTAAATGAACGAACCTCTAATACAATTTTTGTTATATCTGGATATTTAATTTTACTTTGATTTTTAATCGCATTCATCAATTCATTTCCTAAACCTTTACCACACAAAGATGGATTTAAAGCTAAACTCACCAAAATAAATTCTCCCGTATTATGAAGCCTAAAATTACCAATTAAAATATTTAAAGTATTGTACAAACCAAAATATTCGATTACTCTTACATTATCAATTGTAATAGCCCAGTTTTGTTTACACATCGTCTCCCAAGAAGGATAGTTATAAACTGAATATTCTCCTAAATATTTCCAAAGACTAATCTCTTTAGCTTCAATTTCTGAAATGTTTTTTATAATCATACTCCTCCTATTTCTCTCATAAAAAGTCTATACAAATTAAAAGTTAAGATCATTAGTATTTCTTAATCAATTTTTTTAACAATATAAAGCCCGTGATTACTATATCCCAATAACGATTCATCATCACATGAAGCTAAATGATAGTTTTTAAATATATCAAACTCTTTTTCTGAAAAACTATTAACTTTTTCACTAAATAATCTTCCTATCCCATCTGTAGCAAGATTAGATATCTTTCTAAATCCAATTTTATCTACAAGCTTCTCTATCTCTTTTGGAGTAAAGTAATTTGATTCAACCCAAAAGTTACCTTCATCCTCTGATTTCATTATCCCGCTAGTAAGCGTTTTTTCTATAAAACTTTCTTTTAAATAGTTATTATTTAGCATAGTGTTTGCGAGTATATAATGCTTATTTATATAAGCTATTGCTAAAATTCCATCTTTTTTTAAAATTCGTCTTGATTCCATTATACAACTTCTCTGATCTTCTACTGACGTTAAATGATACATTGGCCCTAAACATAAAACAACATCGAAACTCTCATCAGAAAATTCTGATAAATCTATAGCACTTCCTAAATAAGTTTTTATTTTTTCACTATTTTTCTCTTTTATCTTTTGTTCTATTATTTCTACATGTTTTGGAACAATATCTAAAGCCGTTACCTCATGTCCTTTGTCATTATAATAAAAACTATAATTTCCTGTTCCAGCTCCTAATTCTATAATTTTATCCCCTGACTTAATAATTGAGTTAAGCTTTTCAATAGTTGTTATAAACTCTAGTTTATTCACATTTGATTTAAAAAGTCTTTTATCCTCATCATACTCTTCATAATACTTTAAAATGCTATTCATATACTCTCCCCTTTATATAAATATTTTTTCTTGCGGTATTATAAAAATAGAGATAAGTTAATCACTACTTATCTCTACTTTTATTCTTTTTTCAATTAGCATATCACATTCTTTTAAAATTTTATACTCTTTATATTAAAATAAATTCTTATAAATAAAAAGAGAAACCTTAGTTTTCTTTTTATTAATTATGATATTTATAAAAATTTTCAGGTCTTCCAACTTCACCATAAGATGTGTTAACAGTTAGTTTATTTATAGAAACCAAATATTTTAGATATTTATTTAGAGTTACAGTACTTATATTAAGCTCTTCAGAAAGTTTATTAGCATTCCACCATTTTTTTCTGTTTTCACTTAAAAATAACTCGATTTTTTCTAAAGTTTTTTCATTTATTCCTTTTGGAAATTCTGTTTGAGTGGAGTCAAAAGAGAAATATTCATCACACTCTTCTTGATCCATAGTAGTTTTTATAAGTAGCTCATTTTTCTTTAAAAACTTACCAATAGCTGTATCTAATCTAGCTTGATTATACGGTTTAATTAAAAAATCTATAGCTCCAAAAGCAACAGCTTCTTTGATTTTATTAGATTCGTTTAAAGCTGTAATAAAAATAATATCTGTTAAGATTCCTTTAGATCTAATTTTTTTTAAAATCTCAATCCCATTACTTTCCTCTAAATAAACATCACATAAAATCAAATCTACAAAATTTTTTTCAAGAATTTCAAAAACTTCCTCTTCGTTCTTTGCTATGTTAACAACTTCTAAGTTACTATATTTCTCTAAAAAAATACTATTTATAGATGCAACCATAGGATCATCTTCAACAATTAATACTTTATACATCTTTATTCTCCTTATTCAATATGATTGTAAAATATTTTCCATAATCAACCTCTTCTAAAAGAAACTGTCCATTATAAAGTTCAATTTTAGATTTTACAAGAGCTAATCCAATACCTCGATTTGTTCCTTTAGAAGAAACATATCTTTCAAACATTTTATTTTTTATATTAGGATCAACTTTTAAACCATTATCAAAAACTGTAATTTGAATAGAATCATTGTCTTCTAATAAAAGAAGCTCAATTTTTTTATCATCAATTTTAATTTTCTCCAAAGCTTCAATTGCATTTTCTAAAAGATTAGATACAATAGTTATAATATCAAGTGAGGTAATGAAACCGTGCTCTTTAAATAAAATAGAATCTTGATCAATTGTAAAATTGATACCTTTTTCTTTTATAACACTAAACTTTCCGATTAAAATTCCTAATATATAATAATCAGAAATATTAGCAATTTCAGTTAATATCTTCATGCTACTATTCTCTAAATTTTTCATATATTCTTGAACTAAGTCATATTTTTTTAATTGGATTAATCCAGAAATAACTTGAAGTTGATTTTTAAATTCATGGTTATTTTCTCTAAATCCAGTAATTACATTATTTATACTTGTGAGTTCTTTTGCTAAATTTATAATTTCTAGATGTTTATAGAAGGTTATAATAACTCCTAAGTGATTTTCATCCTCTAAAAGATGTATTATACTAACAAAAACTTTTTCATGACCTATTTTTATCTCTTTGAAATAAACATTTTTTTTCTCATAGAAAATGTCATAAAATCTTTTTATAAAAAGCTGAATATCAAACTCATGAAGAATTTCAAAAACTTTTTTATTGATATTTATTATCTCTAAAGATGAATTTAAAACAACCACTCCTTCATGAATATTGTCAATAATAGCGGCTTGTTGTTGTACAAGACTTTTCGTATTTACATAAAGATTTGTAATCTCTTCAGGCTCTAAGTTAAGCATCTCTTTTTTTATTTTTTTTGCAAAAACTCTAGAACTTATAAAAATAAAACTAGAGCTTACAAAAGCAAGAAGTAAAATCTTTAATAAAATAAGAAAAATAGTATGTCTAAAAATATTAAAGAGCTTTCCAACCATGACAAAACCTATGATTTCTTTATTTCTAATTATAGGTTCAAATCTTCTATATGTTAAACCTTGAGATCCTTTAGTTATTATAAAGTATCCCTTTTTATTTTTAAAAACCTCTTCACTATCTTTAGTTCCAAATATTTCTCCAATTTTACTTGTATCAAGATGACTAAAACGACGTTTATTTTTATCAGCTATAACTACAATATCAACATCTTGATTATTATCAACAAATATCTCTGCATATTTTTGTAGATTAAAATTTCCATTAATTATAGAATCTTTTACAAATTTAGTATTGGAAATTTCAAGAGCTACTTCACTTAAACTTCTTTTTACTTTGCTAGTTTCATTATTAATCTCTGTATAAGTTATTATTCCTATAAGTAATATTAGCAAAGGAGAGGTTATTAAAATAGATAATTTAATAACTCTTTGCTCAAAACGGCTTTTCATTTATACCTCCGCAAAATAATTGTACTATTTTTTACCTTATATTTTAACTCATATATATAAATCTTTCTAGTAAATTTTGTTTCTAAAAAAGGAAGTGATAGATAAGCATTGAAAAAATTACAAAATGATTTTATTTAAGAGAATATTTAATGAAAATTTTATGGAGGATTAAGATGGAAATATTAGATTTAATTAAAAAAGCTCGTTCTCACAGAAGCTTCAAAAATATTAGTGTTCCAATGGATGATTTAATGAGAGTTATTGAAGGAGCCCACTTTTCATCAGCTGGTGCTAACAAACAATTTCTAAGATATGTTTTAGTAAATGATAAAGATATATGTTCTCGGCTTTTTAAAGATGTTGTTTGGGCTAGTCAAATAGAATGGAAACCTACTGAAGATGAAGCTCCAGGGGGATATATAGTTATATTTACAGATAACCCTCCTAAATTACCACTAAATTTTATATATGCGGATTGTGGTATAGCTCTTCAAAATATGAAATTAATAGCAACATCATTAGGATATGGAGTTAACTTCATGGAGCCTGTAAAAAAAGATGATATTTTAGAAACACTAAATATTTCAAAGGAGTATATTCCACTTTTTGTAATGCCGATAGGAGTCCCTACAGATGAGGTTGTTTTAACAGTAGTTGAAAATGAAAATATGAAGTATTGGAGAGAAAATTTAGAAAATCATAATTACAAGCATTTTGTGCCTAAATTATCTCTTGATCAACTTATAATTAAGAAAATTTAAAAAAATAAAAGACGCTAAAATTTAAAATTCTAGCGTCTAATAATAAAAATATTATTTATATTTTATTTTAAGCCTTAAAATAATTCCTGCTAAAGATAATGTAACTAAATTTGCCATAATAAGAGGTATATCATTTTTAATAAAACCATATACTAACCAACCAAAAACTCCAAGAGTAAACATAGAATACATTATTAAAGAAATTCCACTTGTATCCTTTGTCTTTATAGTTTTTATAGCTTGTGGTAAAAATGATAATGTTGTTAAAAGTGCAGCACAATATCCAATTGTATCTATAATATTTTCCATATAATTAATCTCCTTGAATTGCTGTTAACTTTATTAAACAACTCTTAAAATCTCCGACTAAACTATCAAAATCTCCTTCTATTTGTATGTTCCCTAAATCATTAAAAGATGGTTCTTTAAATATAAGTCCACTATTTCCTAATTCGTCACCATAATATGTCTTTCCTTGAATTTGTAAACTTTCAATAGAGTATAATTTATTTTCATCTAGTCCCTTAACTTTTAAAGATTCGTATCCTGAATTAGGTACCGATAGAATTTTATATTTTGCAACAATTGCTTCTGTTTTATCTCGATTTACAACCATCCAAGCAGCATCATTTAGTTTATCTTCAAAAGGAGATATTAATCTATAGAAATCACCATATTGAATTAACTTTCTATTTATTTTAAAGAATTCTATTTGTTTTTTTACAATCTCTTTTTCATAATCAGAGATTTTATTTAAATCTAGTTCATATCCAAAAGCACCAAAGAAAGCTACATTACCACGAGTTTTTATAGAAGTCATTCTATTTGTTTGATGATTTGGAACTGCTGAAACATGAGCTCCCATAGATGATATTGGATAACATAATGATGATCCATATTGAATTTTAATTCTTTCCACTGCATCTGTGTCATCGCTTGTCCATGCTTGTGGCATATAATAAAGCATTCCAGAGTCAAATCTATTTCCTCCACTTGCACAAGATTCAAATAATATTTCAGGAAATTCTGAAGTTAACTTTTCCAACAACTCGTATAATCCTAAAATATATCTATGGAAAACCTCTCCTTGATTTTGAGAATCTAAAACTTCTGACCAAACTTCAGTCATTGGTCTATTCATATCCCATTTTATATAAGATATTTTAGAATTTTTTAAAATTTTAGAAATTTTTTCATAAAGATAATTACGAACGTCTTCTCTTCCTAAATCTAAGGTATGTTGATTTCTACTTGGAGTATTAACTCTTTTAGGAGCTTGTAGTATCCAATTTGGATGATTTCTATAAAGTTCACTATCTTTATTAACCATTTCTGGTTCAAACCAAAGTCCAAATTTAATTCCCATTGCTTCGACTTTTTTAGATAATCCTTCCACTCCACTTGGAATTTTTTCTAAATTACTCCACCAATCACCAAGACCAGCTTTATCATGATTTCTTGCACCAAACCAGCCATCATCTAAAACAAATAACTCAACACCTAATTCTTTTGCTTTACTAGCTATATCTAAAATTTTATCTTCATTAAAATCAAAATATGTAGCTTCCCAGTTGTTTAAAAGAATTGGCCTAACTTGATCTCTCCAAACACCTCTTGCTAATCTTTCTCTATAAAGTCTGTGATAATTTAAACTTAGGCCATTCATTCCAGAACTAGAATATACCATTATCACTTCTGGACTTTGAAACTCATCATCCTTTAATAAAGTCCATTGAAAATTAAAAGGATTTATACCAATGGATACTCTTAATTTGTTATAATGATTTTTCTCTACAACCTCAATGTGATTTCCACTGTAAACTAAATTAAATCCATAAACTTCTCCACTGAATTCAGTTGTCTCTTTTCTTTTTAAAGCTATAAATGGATTACTATTTACACTGCTTGTTCCTCTTTTACTATCTATTACAAACTTATTTTGATTTATCTCTGTTATTTCAATATGTCTTTCTCTTGCCCAAGCTCCAGACAAATGAACTATTTGAAAATTTGGTTCTTTAAAATCAATAGAAGCACTTAAAAATCTTTCTAAAACAAGTTTTTCATCAGAGTTATTTTTTATATGAGCATTTCTAGAAATTACATCATAATCTCTAAAAATAGTGTAGCTTAAAGTTAATACTGCTCCTATCGTTTCATCTTTTAAATAAATCTTTAAAGTTTTAGCTTCATCTTCACTTTCAACGTAAGTATTTGGAAGATTTTTTAGATTTTCTTTACCTTCTATAACTTCATACGAATCATATATAAAATTTGTAACTCTACTTCCATTTTCTTGTAAAACAACTATTGCGGGCTCTCTATAATCACCATTTCCATAACTTGGATATTCTTGTGGCAAAATATCTTTACAAAATCCTCTTCTATGTTCCAAACAATTTGGAGTTACAGGCACTTCTGCTGCAGTCACTTGGATTATATGTTCATAAGAATTTCTAGGTATAAGTTTCTTTCCAAAATATATATGTCCCAAGGTTCCATCTTCTAAAACTTTAAGTATATAACTAATATTATTATTATATAGATGAAACTCTAAATTATTTTTATTTACTAATATGTTCATTTAATCTTACTCCTCCTAAGCTTCTGCTCTTTTTTCTATTTTTGATTTTTGTCTATATTTTCTAATAGATATAACTAATAATGCTGTAATAGTCCATAATAAACCTAAACCTTTTTGTAATCCTTGAAAATTTAAACTTGCTAATCCAAGTTTTGAAAAAATTACATAAAATGATAACATTACAGCTATTATTATTACTCCAGCTTCATATTGATATTCCCAAGGTGTAATTTCTACTACATTTTTATTTACTAAAACATATGGAGTCTCTCTTGGTTTTATTTTTCCAATAACTAACATAATCCCACAACTTATAATAAATAATATTGTTAATTGATGTAAGAAATGTAATTCAGGTTTTATTATAAGCTGTAATACCGCGTACGATGATACGAAAAATACTAATGATACTTTTGCTGCTATTGCAGGAACATATTTTGTCATATAACCGATAAATATAATTGTAAAGATTGGTACATTAAAGAATCCGTTAACAATTTGTAAATATTGAAATAACCCTTGAGGTGCATTCATAATCATCGGAGCTATTAACATAGAAATTAACGCAATAATACTTCCAAATACTTTTCCTTTTGACACTATTTCAGCATCTGTTTTATTTTTCCCAAAAACTGGTTTATAAACATTTAAACAAAATAATGTAGATGCACTGTTTAAAACACTATTATAAGTACTTAAAACTGCTCCAAACATAACTGCTGCAAAAAATCCTACAAAATATTTAGGCATTAAATCTTTTATCAAATGAGAGTAAACTAAATCAGGTGCTGCATAATTTTCTCCATACATATGGAAAGCTATAATGCCTGGAACGATTACTATAAGTGGTGTAAAAATTTTTAATAATCCTGCTAACATAACTCCCTTTTGTCCCTCTTTTAAATTTTTAGCACCCAATGCTCTTTGAATAATTCCTTGATCAGTTCCCCAATAGTAAAGATTAACTAAAAGCATACCTGTAAAAAGAGTTGTAAATGGAACTGGATCGGAACTAGATCCAATAGCATCAAATTTTTCTGGATGAGCTACAACTAAATCTCCTATTCCTTTTAAAACAGAACCATCTCCAATATATTTAAATCCAAAATATGGAACAGATAATCCCCCAATTATAAGTCCAATTCCATTTAGAGTATCTGAAAAGGCAACTGCTTTCAATCCTCCAAAAATAGCGTAGATTGCACCAATAACTCCTATTGCCCATACTGTTATCCAGATTCCAGTACCATAAGAAACACCCAAAATTCCTGAAATATCAAAAAGTTGACTCATTACCAAAGCTCCTGCATAAAGTGTAGGTGGTAATCCATTTAAAACATAACTAATTAAAAATAAATATGTTACAAACTTTTTAACTCCTGGATCAAAACGATCCTCTAAAAATTCAGGAATTGTAGTTAATCCTCCTTTTAAATATCTTGGAACTAAAAACATAGCAACTAATACTAGAGTAATTCCAGATCCAACTTCCCATCCCATAACTGACATATTATGTGTATAAGACTGTGCACTCATACCTGCAAAATTTGCTGGACTTAAGTTAGTTAGCATTAACGACCCTGCTATAAATCCTGCTGTCAAACTTCTTCCTCCTAAAAAATAACCATCGTTAGTATCTAGAGTTTCTCCTTTAGTTTTATAGTAAGTTATAACTGCAACTAAAGCAGTAAAAAAAATAAAAGATAAAAACATTAACATAAAACAACACTCCCCTTTACTTTATTTTAAAAAATTTTAATCTTCGAAATAATCACTCATATTTTCAACTAATTTTGTTTTTGTATATTCAACTGTACTTGTTATTGAATCTGAAATTAAAAACTCTATACTTTTTTTAGCTGTATCTTTTAACATTGGAGAAACCGTTTTTAGTCCCATTGGAACTGTATATTTTAAATTGTCAAAACCCCAAATTTCTAACTTTTTGTAATCTATCTTCTCTTCGCTTAAAGCTCTAACAACTCCAAAGAGCATATTATCTGAAGCTGAAAAAATCGAATCAAACTCTATTTTGTTTTTTAAAACCTTTTTCATATTTTTATAAGCTTTTTCTTTTGAATAATCAGATTCATATATTAAATTTCTATCTACAATAATAGACTTATTGTTTAATGTATCTATGTACGCTCGTTCTCTTTCTACCCCTGAAAGTTTTTTCATATCTCCTGAAAAAAATAAAACTTTATTATTATTTTTATTTAAAATTTTCTCCATAGCTGCTGCTGCTCCACCATAATCATCCGTATTTATATATAGTGTTTGCTTTGCTTTGCTATTTAATTTTGTATCATAATCTACTACCACTACCTTGTATTCACTTTCAATCATTTTTTCTAAAAATAAATTATTCTTTAAAAAACCAATAAATATTCCACTACAAACATTCCCATTTTTAAAAAATGTTTCTATTCTTTTTTCATCATTAGAATCCTTAATATAATCAACCAAAATTTGATGATTTTTTAAGAACGCCTCTTTAACAACTGTATCTGTAAAATTCATAAAATATGCGGTATCCATGGCTGTAGTTCTATTTATCATATTTGGTTCATATATAAAAATACCAATAACTTTATTTTTTTTTCCTGCTAACGTTTGAGCATTTAGATTTGGAATATAATTATACTCATCTATTATTTTTAAAATTTTTTCTCTATTTTTTTTACTTACATTTGGATGATTATTTAAAACTCTTGAAACAGTACTTCTTGAAACTCCTGCTATTTCAGCAATTTTTATGCTATCTATTTTCAATTAAATTCTCCTTTAAAAATTGGACAGCTGTCCAAAACTTGATTAAAAAAATATTATGTTCGTATTATATATTATTTCTATAAAAATAAAACATTTTTATAGAAATAATTTAAAAAGTTTTTTAACTTAAGTAAAAAAAGATTTTATTTACAAGCTATATCAATTTTCATATCTTTATAATAATATTCAAAATCATTTTCATCAATAGGTCTTAAAACTTTACATGGATTTCCTACGGCTACAACATTAGAAGGAATATCTTTAGTTACAATACTTCCTGCTCCAATAACTGAATTATCTCCAATGGTAACTCCAGGTAATACAATTACTCCTGCTCCAAGCCAAACGTTATTACCGATAGTTATTGGAAGATTATATTGAGCTTGTTGACTTCTTAGCATTGGGTGAATTGGATGAGTTCCTGTACACAAAGTTACATTTGGAGCAAATAACACATTATCTCCAACATGAATAGGACAATCATCAACTAAAGTTAAACCAAAATTAGCATAAACACTTTTTCCAAAATGAACAAATTTTCCTCCCCAGTTAGCATGAAAAGGTGTTTCTATATAACAATTTTCTCCAATTGATCCAAACATCTTTTTAAGTAACTCTTGCTTTTTATTTTGCTCGCTTGGACGAATATTATTGTAATCAAATAATCTATCCAATTGTTCCATTTGTTCTTTAGCTAAGCTTGGATCATCACAGAAATATAATTTTTTTGCATTCATTCTCAATTTAATCTCTTCAAGTTTCATTTTAATTTCCTCCACATTTTTAATTTTACCAATATAAATTTTTTATAAAAATTTATATATTAGGATTATACTATAAAACTTTATATAAAAAAAGAGAGTTTTCACTCTCTATATGTTTTATTTTTAATAAAAATATTTATTTTCAAAACTTTTCAATTTATTTTTAACCGTTTTCAAACTTTCTAAAAATCTATTTTTTCTATTTATATGATAAATAGCTTGCCTTTTCCACGGGTCAACTTCAAATAAATCTTTACTTAAAGAATAATAATATTCTTGGCAAAACTTTATATATTCTTTATAAAAAGTTTCTAAATTTTTTATTCCTTTATACTTTTTTAAATAAAATAACAATAGCTGTTCTTGAGGTGTCATCTTTACAATATGATATAAAAACTCCTGCTTCCCACTCATAGCTGATAAATTTTCTTCTAAAAACTTTGACAAATCTTGATAAGTTTTAAAAGTATGTATAAACTTATCAAATTCTCTAAACTTATTATAATCCCATTTTAAATCTTTACTCATCTTTCTCACTCCCTTGAACGTAGAGAAGAAGACAAAAAAATCTACTGGATATATGATCCTTTAGATTTTTTTACACACTTGTCCACTCCTAACAATTTTGTGTAGTTTTTAGGTAAGTCTCCTGACTTAGAATCACTTTACTCCTATCCTTCCCAGATTTTATTCCAGTGGTTATATAGTTTCATCCTCATTACAGTAGCGGAGGCTGTGTAGGATTTACACCTACTTCCTTGTTATGCCTAAGCACCTAAAAACTTTTATTTAGTTTTATAATAATTGTATATCGTATTTTGAATTATTTGTCAATCAAATTTAGTTAAACTTCTATATTTCTTCCTTCTGCTATGACAAATTTTGGTGATGTTACTGATACAAAAGGTTTTCTTTTCCAGACTACAATATCTGCAACTTTCCCCTCTTCTAAAGATCCATATTTTTCATCAATTTTCATAACTTTAGCTCCGTTTATAGTAACAGCTTCTAATGCTTTCCATTCGTCCATTCCGTTTTCTATAGCTAATCCTACACATATAGGGAGATACTCTAAAGGAATTACTGGAGCGTCTGTCGTTATACAAATATCTCTTTTTTCACTTACAAGTGCCACATTTTTAAAAGATTTTCCTTTTAATTCAATTTTTCCACGAGCCCCCAAAGATGGTCCCATTATTAAAGGATACTTTTCGTTTAAAACATCATCTAAAATATCTGTTATACACGTACAATGATCCAAAGTCATATCTAAATTAAACTCTTTTGCTATTCTTATAGCGGTTAAAATATCATCTCCTCTATGAACATGAGCTTTTAAAGGAATCTCTCTATTTATTACAGGCAACATAGCCTCTAACTTTGCATCATATTTTCTATTATGATTGTTTCTATACTCAAAAGTTTTTTCAATTGTCTCTCTTAACAGTGCTGCAATTCCCATACGAGTTATTGGAGTTTTACTTTTTGAATTATAATTCTTTTTAGGATTTTCACCGAAAGCGACTTTCATAGCTAATGGAAATTTTATAATCATCTTATCAACTGATGTTCCATGTGTTTTTATACAAGAATACTGTCCCCCTATAACGTTAGTTGACCCAGGTCCACTACCTACAACAGTTATTCCAGCTTGTAATGCCTCTACAAATGTTATGTCCTGAGGATTAATTCCATCTATAGCTCTCATATTTGGAGTAATTGGATCATTTTTTTCATTGTGGTCAATCCCTTCAAATCCTTGGCTGTCACCCTTCATTCCTAAATGAGTATGAGCATCTATCAACCCTGATGTTACATACAATCCTTCAGCATCTATAACCTCTTCATATTCTAAATCTTCAATTTCTTTTTCAGATAATATCTTTTGAATTATTCCATTTTCATAATAAATATTAGATAATTTATAACTTTTTGTTTTATAATCCATTATTAATGCATTTTTTAGTAATTTCATAATTTCCCCCTAGTATTTTATATTATAAATTTAAATTAAATCCTGGACCAATTGGTAATCCTAAGAAATACCAAATTACCATCAATGAAATTAAAGAAGCTAAAATAACTATTGAATAAGGAAGTGTTAAAGCAAAAATTGTTCCAAAACCTGCTTCTCCCTCTTCTTTTGTATTTGGTATTTTTCCTTCTGCTTGGTATTGGGCTAAAAGACCTAAAATTACAGGAATTGATGAGTGTAATGGAGATATAATATTAGTTGATGAATCTCCTATTCTAAAAGCCAATTGTGCATAAGCCGGTGATATATTTAATAAAGTAAACATTGGTACTACCATTGGAGCTAATAAAATCCATTTTGTTGATCCTGACGTCATCATTGGATTTATCAATGTTGTTATTAATACAACTAAAAGTAGTAATGGTAATGGTCCTACATTAGCTTCCTTTAAAATAAATGAACCTTTAACTGCAAAAATTCTAAATATATTTGACTTATTTAATAAATATATAAATATTGATGAAGATAATAAAGTTACCATTAAAGGAACTGCTTGAGTTAGTCCAGCTTGTAGTAGCTTTGGAATATCTCTTGTTGTCTTTATTTTTCCTTCTCCGACACCATAAGAGATTCCTATAACAGAAAACATTACAAAAATTATTGGTACGATAGAAAATAATAGAGGAGACTTTGGTAAGAATCCACCATCATTATTTCTAAAAAATGCATTTTCAGGATAACATAATGATAAAAATATAGCTAAAAAAACTAAAAATCCATAAAAAGCAAACTTTAATCCTCTCTCTTCTTTTGAAGTTAACTTATAACTTTTTAATAATTCTGTATTATTTCCTAAATCCGTATCTCCTACAGTTTTTACAACAAATTTTTCTGTAAAAATAGTTAATGTTATTGTTAAAATAATTGTTGCTGCTGCCATAAAATAATAGTTACATAATGGATTTATTGCTAAATTTACTCCTACTGCTGCTGCTGCCTGTTCTGTTATTCCTGCTAATAGTGCATCTGTACCTGCGACAAACATATTTGCAGTAAATCCACCACTGCATGCTGCAAATCCAGCTATTATTCCAATCTTAGGATTTCTTCCTAAAGCTGCAAATAATACTCCTCCTATTGTAAAAGCAAATATTGTTCCTGCATCTGACATAATATTTGCATTAACTGCAGTAAATATTAAAGCTCCTGTTATAATACTTCTAGGAGCATTTAATAGATATTTTCTCATTAAAGCTGTAAAAAAACCTGTTTTTTCTACTAATCCTATTGCCATCATCATTAAAACTACTATTTTTAATGATGGAAAATTTACATATATTGTTGGAATTTCTTGAACTAAAGTTCTCATATTTTTGAATGTTAATAAATTTTCAACTATTATCGTCACATCTTTTCCAACTTCCCCTACGGTCTTAGCACTTTCAAAATATGTAACTCCAAAACCTAGCTTATTTAAGCTAAAAGAAACAAATAAAGTTATTATTGAAAATATCCCAAATAAAATAAATGGATGTGGAAGTTTATTTCCTGTTTTCTCTACTATTCTAATCGTTTTACTTAATATACCTATATTTGTATTTGACATTTTGTCCCCCTTAGTAAATTATATTTTGTATTTTTTATATATCAGCTATACTATCTAATATATAAGTTGGATTATAAACACTTTTACTATCTCTTTTAGCTTCTCCTGTTAAAACTAATATTGTGTCACAGCCATTAATATACCCTGAAGCGATATCAGTATATAATCTATCCCCTACTATTACTACTTCATCTTTTAGTAAATTTAAATTTCTCAGTGCATAATCAAGCATAGCTTTTTTAGGCTTTCCAAAATATTTAGGAATTTTTTTTGTACATAACTCAATTATATTGCAAATAGCTTTACAGTCTGGTAAAAATACTCCATCCTCCACAGGATAAACTAAATCTTCATTTGCTGCTAAATATTCTACATTTCTATGTAGAAGTTTACAAGCAATCTCTAACTTTTTATAGTTTAATTCAGAATCAAGTGTTACCACAACTATATCAATTTCAGAAAAATCAAACTCATCATTTTCATCAAATATTTGAATCTCTAAATCTTTACAATAATTTTTATAATCCTTTGTCCCCACCATAAATATTTTTTTATCTTTACAACTATTTTTTAAATAATCTGCTAATACTCCTCCAGCAGTTATTATCTCTTTCAATTCAGTTTCTATTCCCAGTTTTGTAAATTTTTCGATATAGCTCTTTGGATTTTTAGAGGAATTATTCGTATAAAACCCTATTTTCTTTCCACATTTTCGTAATTCCTCAATTTTTTCTTTAGCTCCTGGTATTAGAACATCCCCTAAAACTATTGTTCCGTCTATATCAAATAAGTATCCTTTATAATCTTTCATTTTTGCTCCTCTTTTGTTAAATTACTTTTAGTTGCTTTTTTATTTCTTACCATGGTTATAACTTTTCTTTCTAGTATTTTCATTACTATTAAAGTTATAACAACAATTAAAAAAGCTGCTATAGATAAAAATACAAATCCATATCCAATTGCTAATCCAATTGCTGCTGTTATCCATAAAGTAGCTGCTGTTGTTATTCCTGAAACCTTATCATTTGAATAAACTATTGCTCCTCCCCCTATAAATCCCACTCCTGTTACAACTTGAGCTGATAGTCTTGTAATATCTAATTTATAACTTTCTATGAGGTTAGGTTGGGAGGATATTAAATTTATTTGCCTTATTAACAGCTCCTCTTGTAAAAGGGCAATCGTTGTAGCTCCTAAACATACCAATATTAAGGTTACAAATCCTGCTGATTTATTTTTTAACTCTCTTTCTAATCCTATACAACCTCCAAATATTGAAGAAACTGTCAATCTAAATAATATCTCTGTCAATCCTATCCCAGTCATAATTATCCCTCATTTTATATTTATTTATTTTGATTTGCTATAAACTGAACTCCTAAATCTGGAAAATCTGTAAATACTCCTGTAGAATTAGTTTGGTTAAATATGATTTCAAACATCTCATCTATATTGTCTACATAGTTTGGTAAAGCATCTTTTCTAATTGTATACGGATGTAATTCCAATCCATTTTTTCCAATATATTCTACTAATGGAGTTACTTTTATATCTCCTTTTTTAGAATTATCTCCATCTATTAGCATATACCATGCTGGACCTATTCCATCAGCATATTTTGATACTTCTTCCACTCCCTCTGGAGTAAACATCCAATCATAATTATAGTTTACCCATTCACCTTTTTTATTTTTTTCCATAGTTTCATTCCAATCAGTATATGCAACTAACTGAACTAATTTTAAATCCATTCCCATCTCTGGCATAAGTTCATTTTTAACTCTTTTTAACTCATTAAAATCAAAAACTTGGAAATAGATGGGGTCATTCTTACTTGTATAACCATACTTTTTTAGAATTTGTAAAGTTTCTTTAGCTATATCTTTTCCCTCTTGATGATGTAACCAAGGAGCTTTAATTTCTGGATATATTCCAATTCTTTTTCCTGCTGTTTTTTCTAACCCTTGAATAAACTCTAATTCTTCTTCTAAAGTATGAATTTTAAATGTTGATTTCCATAAAGGGAATCTTCCTTCGTAAACCAATTTTTCCTCACCATTTTCCACTTTAAAATTTTCAGTCATATTTAAACCTTTTATTTCAGCTAAAGTAAAATCCATTACATAATATCTACCATCTTTTCTTGCTCTATTTGGATATTGCTTAGCAACATCTGTAAGTTGGTCTAAAAAATGATCATGTATTACAATTACTTTATTATCCTTAGTCATAGCCAAATCTTGTTCTAAATAATCTGCTCCTTGACCAAAAGCTAAAGCCTTTGATTCAAGTGTATGTTCTGGCAAATAACCACTTGCTCCTCTATGTGCTATTATAATTTTTTTATCATTTTGTGAAAAAGTCGCTAAAGATAATCCTACCATACTAAGTGCTAATAATATTTTTACGTTCATCTGACCTCCATGGATTACATTAATAGGTTTGGTATATATAGTGCTATTGTCTCCGAATAAGTTAAGATAGCTAAAACTACTAACAATGCTAAAATAAATGGTAATACCTCTTTTACAAACTCATCGAGTTTTACACCAACTATAGTACATGTTGTAAACATCATTGAGCCAAAAGGTGGTGTTATTCCTCCAATCATAATATTAACAATTAATATTACTCCAAACTGAATTGGATCTATTCCAACCTTTAAAGCTGCTGGTACTAAAAGTGGAGCAAGAATTACAAGTGCTGCCCCTCCTTCTAAAAACATTCCAACAAAAAGTAAAAGCAGGTTAACTATAAAAAGTAACATGTATCTATTATCTGTAAATCCAACTAATAGATTTGTTATCATTTGAGGAATTCTTTCTAGTGTTAAATAATATCCAAAAACTTTTGCTCCTATTATAAGAAGCATAACAGAACCTGTTCCATAAACCGTATCTTTTAAAATAATAGGCACATGCTCCCATTTTAGTTTTTTATATACAAAAACTCCAACTACAAAACAGAATAATACAGCAACTCCACCAGCTTCTGTTGGAGTAAAAAGTCCCATACGCATTCCTAAAATAATTCCAAAAGGAATTAGTAACGCCCATATAGAATCTTTAATCTGAATCAAAATCTCCTTTATTGTAGCTCTTTTATCTCTAGTTGAAGTATATCCTCTTTTCTTAGAAATTATATGCACTACAAACATAAGAGCAACTGTCATCATAATTCCAGGTGTATATCCTGCTAAAAACATTTTAGCTACTGAAACGTTGGCTATTAATGAATAGATTATCAAATTTGTTCCTGGAGGTATTACTGGACTTACCGAAGATGATGCAGCTGTAACAGCTGCTGAAAATGGTTTTGAGAAATTTCTTTTTACCATCTCTGGAACTAAGATTTTAGATTGCATAGCTGCATCAGCATTTGCAGAACCTGAAATTCCACCCATCATAGCACTTAATATTACATTAACTTGTGCTAGTCCTCCGACCATATGCCCTGTTAAAACTTCTGCCATTTTCATTAAACTAGAACTAATTCCTGAAAAGTTCATAACAGATCCAACCATTATAAAAAATGGAACTGCCAAATATGGAAATGATTCCACTGAAGTTACAAACTGTTGAATAACCATATTAACAGACATTATATTATTCTGGAATATAAAATAATATAGTGATGCTCCTATAAGAGCAAAAGCAATAGGTATATTTAAGAAAAACAGTATAAATAAAATAATAACTGGTATAAATGGTTCCATTACATCATCACATCCTCTATTTGCTGTTCAAACTCCTCTTGCTCCTCTTGCTCTTCTATTTCTAAATTATTAAAATTAATAATATCGTAAATAAAAAAATAGATAGAGTAAATTGTCATTAACCCAAAGGAAATTGGCAAAGAACTATTTATATAAACATACGATATTTCTAAAGCTGAAGTTATCTTATCAGATGAAGATGTATAGTTATAACTTAAATAAAACATAGAAGCAGATAATACTAAAAGTAGAGTATTCGTTATAACCCTTAATACTCTTCTCCCTTTTAGAGGTAGTATTTTTGTTACAGCATCTACTCCTATAAGTCCTCTTTTTCTATAACTTGCTGTTGCTCCTAAATAAACTGTCCATATAAAGCAACCAACAGAAACCTCTTCTATCCAAGAGTATTGTATTCCTAAGAAATATCTTAGGAATACATTTACTATTACAAGAATTACAGTTACGCTGATTGTTATACTTCCAAGTAATGCTTCAAACTCTATTGCCCTAAATTTTTTTAAAATATCATTACTCATGTAAGCCTCCAAACTAGCAGATTCTATTTATTTCTAATTTTATTTAATTCATCCATTATTTGATTATAGATTCCTGGTGTCCATTTTGGAAATTGGTTAAATACGTTTTCAATTGCTTTATTAAATGCAACTGCATCAACCTCATTAAATTTAACTCCAAGTTCTTCTAATTTAGTTTGGTACTCTTTCTCTAACTTCACAGTTTCATCTGTATTATAAACACTTCCGTTATAAATCTCTTCTTCAATAACTTTTCTTTGCTCATCAGTTAACTCATTCCAAACTTTATTTGAAATAGTAACAGCTGAAACTCCTAAAAGGTGATTCGTTAAAGAAACTTGCTTTCTAACCTCATATATTTTAGTTCCATAAATTGTCATTAAAGATCCCTCTAATCCATCTACAACTTTTTGTTGAATTCCACTATAAACTTCTGTAAATGGAAGTGGAGTTGGATTTGCTCCCATAGCTTCTAAAGTTAACATATAAAGTTGGCTATTTGGAACTCTAATTTTTAATCCTTTTAAATCTTCTGGAGTTTTTACCTCTTTTTCTGTTAACATACTTCTAAATCCAAATAGATAATCTAATGATAAAACTTTTATCCCTTTTTTCTCAGCTTCAGCATTTAAATTTTTAACTAAATCACTTTTAGTCATAGCTAAGTATTCATCAAAATTATTATATAACATAGGTCCAACTACTGCGTTATAATCAGGTACGTAATCTCCTAAAAAGTTTATTCCATCTACTGATATCCAGTTTGCTCCACCAACAACTTGTTCCATACTATCTTTTCCAATTGGTAGTTGTCCGCCTGTGAAAACCTGTATCTCTAAATTATCTTTTAATCTATCATTTATTTTATTAGCTACCTGATGAAAAGTTTTTGCTGTTTGCTCATCTTCAACAAACTTCATACTCATTTTAATAACCTTTTTTTGAGGAGCTTTAGCTTGTTGTACTCCATCTGTTTTCTCTTTTTCTCCTCCACATCCCACTAAAAAAATACTTAAAACCAACATTAAAACTTTTAAAAATCCCTTTTTCATTTGATCTCCTCCCAAATTAAATTTTGTTTTTTATGAAAAAAGAGCTATTCAAAAAAAGATAAAAATCTTTTTTACTGAATAGCTCTCTCTCTCATCTCTGCTATTTTATAAAAATCTTTACATTTTTGTTTAATATTTTCGACTTTAAATTCATTTCATATTTTTTCAGTACTAAGTATACTATATTAATTTAAAATGTCAATATTTAAACATTATATAATTTTTAAATAATAGAAACTTTAGAAAATATTATTTTTTATAGTTAGCCAAAAGGATGAAAAATATTTATTAAGGAATATTCTTCATTTTTATTATCTAGTTTAGAAATATAATATATTTCATAAAAAATTTCAGATTTTTTCAACTTCTTATCTCTTTGAAATTTTTTTATTTTTTCAAAGTATATTTCGTTTTTAAAAGCTGCTCCTTCCACATATAAAGATACTCCTTTATTTTTATAAATCTCTTCACTATTAATAGATTTAGAAGCTACTATAATCTCTTCATAGTAACTATAATTTTTTTCATCCACCTTTAATATTATAAAGGTATCGCTTATATTATAAGAAATATCTATCTTTTTAAAAACTTTTCTTATATGAGTTTCAATATCATTGTTATCTTTTATTTCTCCTTGAGAACTTCCCAAAATAAAAAACTCTAACTCTTCCATTTGAGGTGGTTTATTTAAACTATTCATTGCGTGACTCAAAGTTTTTTCTAATCTATTTAAATTAGATTTTATATTTTTTAAGTTTTCAATCTCTTTTTCAATTATATTTTTTTGAAATACAATTGACTTTAAAATATTTTCTAAATTATTCCCTTCATATAAAATCTGTTTTATTTTTTCCAAAGAAAATCCTAAAGACTTACACCTCTTTATAAAATCTATTTGTAAAAATTGATCTATTGAATAATATCTATATTTCGTCTCTTCATCAACATAAATTGGCTTTAAAAGTCCCTCTTTATCATAGTGACGAAGGGTTTGAATAGAAATTTTTGTTAATTTAGATGTTTCTCCTATTGAAAATATCATTTTTTCCTCCAAATTTTTTTGACTCTATAGTTACAATAGAGTATATACTATTCTCTAGTAAAGGAGGAAGTGAAATGTTAAAAAAATTTATTAATTATGCTGTTCCATCTGTATTTGCGATGTTTGTATCATCACTTTATGTAATTATTGATGGAATCTTTGTAGGTCAAGGTGTCGGAAACTTAGCTCTTGCCGCTGTTAATTTAGTAGTACCTGTATCAATTTTCTTTTTTGGAATGGCCACAATGTTTGCTGTTGGAGGTGGAACTCTTATTTCTGAAAGTTTTGGAAAAAAAGACATAGCAAAAGGTGTTCACATCTTTAGAGAAGCTTTTATAGTTCTATTAATTTTAAGCTTTTTTATGAGTTTCATATTTGTTGTTTTTTCAAAAAAGATAGTTATACTTTTAGGAGCTAATGGAAATGTTTTAGAGGAAGCTAATACTTATCTAAAATATTATGTTATGTTTTGTATTCCAAATATCCTAGGAATATCTTTAAGTAGCTTTATAAGAAATGATGGAAATCCAAAGCTTGCCATGATTGCAACTGTTTCTGGTGCTTTTTTAAATATTGCTCTGGATTATGTATTTATTTTTATTTTTAAATGGGGAATAAAGGGAGCTGCTATAGCTACAGGGCTTGGACAGATTTTAACTGTTCTAATTATACTACTACACTTTTTATTTAAAAAAGGATATCTTTCTTTTGGTAAAACTAAACTTCACAAAGAAAATATATTAAGATTTATTACGCTGGGGTTTCCATCTTTTTTTATGGAGATAACTTTTTCAATAATGGTATTTTGTATGAATATAGCTATTTCAAAAGTTGGAAATGAAAGTCAACTAGCTTCATTTGGAATAATAAACTATCTAACTACAATTGTTTATATGCTTTTACTTGGTTTATCTTTTGGAGTTCAACCATTATTTAGTTTCAACCATGGAGCTAAAAATTATGAAAATGTTTTTAAATTTTATAAATTTACAATTGTATCTTCTATAGTTATTAACTTTATTTATTTTGCTATTTCATATTTTTATGGATATGACATTGTTAAATTATTTACTAAAGATGGAAGTATTTTAAATGAAACTTATATTGGTCTCACTCTATTTAATCTTTCATTTTTTATCGTAGGGATTAATGTTATTCAATCAGGATATTATCAAGCTATAAACAACCCTAAAAACTCAAATATTATATCTTTTTTAAGATCAATTATATTTTTTCCAATAACAATTTTTATAAGCAGTCATTTTTGGGGATTAACTGGAGTTTGGCTAAGTCCTTTATTTTCTGAAACTCTTTGCTTTATAACTTGGAATCTTCTATTTAATAAAAACTTGGGTTCAGTATTAACAAATTATTTTATAAAATCTACACCTAAAAACCAGTAATTTAAATTTATTTACCAACTTTTTACACTATATTAACTTCTACTTAACTCTTATGTTATATAATAACTTATAAGATTTATTTCGGAGGGATTATATTGAAAACTAAATTAGCATTACTATCATTATTTGTTTCTACATTAACTTTTTCAGAGGTTGTAAATTTAAAAAAATTTGATATAGAAGTACCATCTCAATTCATGGTTCCATATAGTGGTGATGAATCTGAATTTAAAGATGGCTTCAAAACAGGTTTTGGGTCAGCTCTAGCTTTTAAAAATATAAATTCTGATGGGACAATAGAATTTTATGCTTTAACAGATAGAGGTCCTAATGCAGATATTCCAAAATATTTAAAAGATGGTAAAAGTGTTCCTGGAAAATTTTTCCCAGCACCAAACTTCACTCCTTCAATTGGAATTTTAAAAGTTGATGATAAAAAAGCTGAAATAATAGATAAAATTGAACTAAAAGATTCAACTGGAAAAAATATTACTGGATTACCTCTTCCCTTAAACAGAATCGGTTCTACTGGTGAGGTTGCATTAGATTTAAATATGAATAGTCTAGGGTATGATATCAATGGTCTTGACCCAGAGGGAATAGCTATTGATAAAGATGGAAACTTCTGGATTTCAGATGAGTATGGACCATTTATAATAAAGGTTGATAAGAATGGAAAAATTTTAGAAAAATTAGAACCTGGAAATGGATTACCTGAAATTGTAAAATATAGAATTCCAAATAGAGGAATAGAAGGGTTAACAATTGATAAAAATGGAAATATCTATGCCGCAGTTCAAAGTACTTTAAATGTCGACGGAAAAACAAAAGATACTGCAATTTTTACTAGAGTTTTAAAAATTGATCCAGACACAAAAGAGGTTAAAACTTTTGCATATCCAATTGATAAAAATTATAAATCTAACTCTGCTGCTAAAATTGGTGATATCTATGCAGTTGATGAGAATAAACTATTGATAATAGAACAGGGAAAGCAAAAAGGAAAAATGGAAAACTTAATCTATTTAGTTGATTTTTCAAAAGCTGATGATATTACAACTTTAGGTAACCTAGAGAGTAAAGGAAACGATTTAAAAATAAAGCTTGGAGAGAAAAAGCTAGTTGTAGATTTAAGAAAACATGGATGGGATACTGAAAAAGCTGAAGGATTAACTCTTTTACCAGACAATAAAACAATTGCGATAATCAATGATAATGACTTTGGAATGGCAATAAGTGAAGATGTATCTCCTTATCATTATAACGAAAATGAAAAACAACTATACTTAAATAATAAAGCTACAAATCAAAAACTAACTTTAAAGAAAAATACAGAAACTAGTCAACTTTGGTTAGTTACACTTAAAGAGGAAATATAAAAATTATTTTAAAAATTTTAATCCAATCACAATTTGATTGGATTTTTTTTTGAATTATGTTAACATCAATCTATAGAATTAAAATAAAGGAGAGTTAAAATGGCAAAAGGTTATGATCAACATATAGAAAGAAAAAATAAAGTAAATAGTTTTGGTAAAGAACTTACAAGAAGAGCTAAGTCAAAATGTGAGCTTTGTGAAGCTACAGGTGTAAGTCTAAGTGTTTTCGAAGTTCCTCCAGTAAAAGAGGAGCCAGAGGTAGAAAGATGTATTTTTATCTGTGATGAGTGTAAAAATAAATTAGAAAGAGTAAAAAAAGCTAAAGAAAATGATTTTAGATTTTTAACTAACTCTATTTGGAGTGAAGTTGATATGGTTAGAGCTTTATCTATCAAACTTCTAACAGAAATGGCAACGAAATACTCGTGGGCAGAGTTAGTTTTAGATGATCTTTATATTGATGAATCAACTGAAGAATTGATTAAAACCATAGAGTTAGAATAAACTTTTCTCATAATAGAGAAAAGTTTTTTTATTTTTTTGAATAAATATGCAAAGGAAAAAGTTAAAAAAAATATAAGTATATATTTATATAGTATTTAGGAGGATTATGCATGGATGAAAAAAATTCTATAAGAGAAAAGTTTTTGAAGTTTGAAAACATTTTAAACTCTTCAAATCAAAATAGAGAACAACTGATTATTATTTTAAGAACAGCTCAAAGCATATTTGGATATATTCCAAAAGATATCCAAAATTTAATATCTAAAAAATTAAGAATACCTATTGCTGAAATTTATGGCGTAATCACATTTTATAATTATTTTATAACAGAACCTGAAGGAAAATATCCAATTCATCTTTGTATGGGGACAGCTTGTTATATAAATAAATCTGAAAATCTATTAAAAGAGATTAAAAGAATTCTAAATATAGATATAGGGCAAATAACTGAAGATGGACTTTTTTCTTTAAGCATAGTTAGATGCTTTGGTGCTTGTGCTTTAGCTCCTGTAATTAATATAAACGGAAAGATTTATAGTAAATTAACTCCAGAATCTTTAGAAGATATACTAAAAAAATATAAGGAGGATGAGGTATGATTACTAAAAAAGATGATTTAGAACAAATCAAAAAATATTTTATAGAAAATCAAAAAGATAAAATTCAAATAAAAATAGCCATGTCTGTTTGTGCAAAATCTTCTGGTTCAGAAAAAATTTATAACTATTTTTTAGAGGAAATTAAAAAGAAAAATTTAGATATAGAAATTATTCCTACTGGATGCATGGGATTTTGCTATTGTGAACCAACTTTAAAAGTAGTAGATCCTAAATCTAAAGAAGTAAAAATTATTGGAGAAGTTACCATTGAAAAATCAAAAAATATTTTAGATAAAATAGTAAAAAATGAAAAAATAGAGGGCGATGTAACACCTAGAGTAAACGAAAAAAGAGTTTCACTTTTAAATTGTGGTGACATAAATCCAGAAAGTTTTGAAGCTGCTATCTCTAGAGGAGCCTATTTTTCTTTAGAAAATATACTAACTAACTTTTCAAGAGAAAATATTGTTGACTCTGTAGAAAAATCTGGATTAAGAGGAAGAGGAGGAGCTGGTTATCCAACAGGTAAAAAATGGAGAGCTCTTTATGAAAATAAAGATGAGGAGAAATATATTGTTTGTAATGCAGACGAAGGTGATCCTGGAGCCTTTATGGATAGGTCAATTTTAGCTGGAGATCCACATCTTGTACTAGAAGGTATAATCATTGGAGGATATGCTGTTGGTGCGCAAGAAGGGATTATCTATATAAGAGCTGAATATCCACAAGCTATAGATATGCTTTTAAAAGGTATTGAGGATTTAAAAAAACATGGCATATTGGGAAATAATATTTTTGGAACAAATTTTAGTTTCAACATTGAATTAAAATATGGAGCAGGAGCTTTTGTTTGCGGAGAAGAAACTGCTCTTATTCAATCTATGGAGGGAAAAAGAGGAGAACCTAAAGCAAAACCACCCTATCCTGTTGAACTTGGTTTCCGAGGAAAGCCAACTGTTGTAAATAACGTTGAAACTCTTGCTAATATAACTAGAATATTTCAAAATGGCGTTGAATGGTATAGAAAAATAGGCACATATAAATCACCAGGAACTAAGATTTTCGCTCTTGTTGGTAAGATAGAAAAAGTTGGTTTAGTTGAGGTTCCTTTAGGAACAAAACTAGAGGATATTATATATAAAATTGGTGGTGGTATTAAAAATGGAAAAAAATTTAAAGCAGTTCAAACGGGAGGTCCTTCTGGCGGATGCTTAAGTGATGAAGATTTAAATATTTCAGTTGAATATGACGAACTTGTAAAAAGAGGGGCCATGATGGGATCTGGAGGATTAATTGTTTTAGATGAAGATGATTGTATGGTTGAGATGGCTAAGTTTTATATTGGGTTTTCAGTAGGTGAATCCTGTGGAAAATGTACTCCTTGTAGAATAGGAACTAAAAGATTATATGAACTTTTAGATAAAATATTAAGTAGAAATGGAGAAATGAAAGATTTAAATCTATTAGAGGAATTAAGTATAACAGTTAGAAGAGCATCTCTTTGTGGACTTGGTAAATCTGCTCCTAATCCTGTTTTATCTACGCTTAAAAAATTTAAAAATGAATACTTAGAAAAAATAGAAAGGAGATGATTTTTTTGTTTGAAATAACAATTGATGGTGTTAAAACTCAAGTTTCTGAAAATACAACTATTTTAACAGCTGCAAAAAATATAGGTATAAAAATTCCATCTCTTTGTAATTTAAAATTGGATGATTATTTTTTTAATAACCATGCAACTTGTAGAATATGTGTTGTTGAAGTAGATAAAAGAGATGGTTTGTATCCTGCTTGTTCAACTATTTGTTGGGATGGAATGAACGTTGTAACAAACTCTTCACAAATTATACAAATTAGAAAAAATATACTTGAACTCCTAATTTCAAATCATCCGAAAGATTGCCTAATATGCTCTAAATCTGGAGAGTGTGAATTACAAAAATTAACACAAGAGTTTAGGCTTAAAGAGATTAGATTTAGTGGCGAAAGAAATCAATTTAAAAGTGAATATTCAGAATCTATTATAAGAGATCCTGAAAAGTGTATTATGTGTAGAAGATGCGAAACTATGTGTAATAAAGTTCAAACATGTGGAGTTCTCTCAGCAATAAACAAGGGATTTCATTCTGTAGTTTCTACAGTATATGGAAATAATTTGGATAAAACAGTTTGCACATTCTGTGGACAATGTGTAAGTGTATGCCCTGTTGGTGCATTACATGAAAGAAATTACATTTGGGAAGTTATCGAAGCTCTTGCAGATCCTAATAAAAAAGTTATCGCACAGGTTGCTCCTGCTGTTAGAGTTGCATTAGGTGAGGAATTTGGAATGGATGTAGGTTTAAATGTTGAAAAAAAAATAGTTACAGCTCTAAAAAAAATGGGATTCGATGGAGTCTTTGATACAACTTGGGCAGCTGATTTAACTATTATGGAGGAAGCAACAGAGTTAAAAGAAAGATTAGAAGGTTATTTATCTGGAGATAAAACAATAAAACTTCCAATATTAACATCTTGTTGTCCTGCTTGGGTAAATTTTATAGAATATAATTTTCCTAACTTACTAGATATCCCTTCTACGAGCAAATCTCCACAACAAATGTTTTCAGCAATAGCTAAAAATGTATGGGCACCTAAAATGGGAATAGATCGAAAAAACTTAGTAGTTGTTTCTATAATGCCTTGTTTAGCTAAAAAGTATGAGGCTTCAAGAACTGAATTTATAAAAGACGGAAATAGAGACACCGATATATCTATCTCAACAAGAGAATTAGCAGATATGATAAAATATTTTAATATTGATTTTAAAGAGGTTATAGGTCAAGAATTTGATTCACCAATGGGAGAATATACGGGTGCTGGAATAATATTTGGAAGAACTGGAGGTGTGCTTGAAGCTGCTTTAAGAACTGCCTACGAGTGGGTTGTCGGTGAAGAGCTAAAAGATATTGATTTTTTAAAATTAGAAATATCGAAAGGTTTGATAGTTAAAAAAGTAAATTTTGGACCAAAAGAATTAACTATAGGGATAGCTCATGGACTTGGAAATGCTAGAAAACTTTTAGAAGAGATTGAATCAGGAAAAGAGATTTACCACGCAATAGAAATAATGGCTTGCCATTATGGATGTGTTGGTGGCGGTGGTCAACCTTTCGTCCATGAAAATATTGACATATTAAACAAAAGAGTTGAAGCTTTAAATGATATAGATAAAAATTGTAAATTGAGAAAATCTCATGAAAATCCCTATATTAACAACTTATATAATGAATATTTTGATTTTCCATGTTCAGAAAAAGCTAAAATTTTACTTCATACAAGATTTTTTAAAAAATAAATAAAATACACCGGCTATATACCGGTGTATTTCAATTTCTCATTATTTGATACTTCTTAATTTAAAAAAGTTTTTTTATCATTGATAATTTCTTGAAGCTTATCTATAAATCTACAAAGATGAAAACCATCACATACTGCATGATGAACTTGAATAGCTAAAGGAATTAAATATTTATTATTTTCTAAATAAAATTTTCCAAAGGTAAATATAGGAAAATAATAATCATATCCATTTTTCAAATTCAAATTAAACCCATCAAAAGTATTCCAAGGAATCATTGAAACTGGAAAACTATTTTCAGGAGGATTTTCTTTTCCAATCATTTTTATACTATCTCCAAATTTAGCTATATCAAGAACATACGAGTTATAAAATTCAGAGTAAGAACTGATACAATCACTCCATAAATTAGTAAATAGATCATTCCCATCTTTCAAATAGGTATAACAAGGATATAAAGTTTCATAAACTCCTAAAACTCCATTAGAATTTTTATTTATTCTAAACTCTTCAAACTCATTAACAGTTTTAGTTAATGCAAAAATTAGTGCTGGATAAATTTTCAAATTTAATTCTTTTATATTAGTTATATCTATTTTTGTTGTTAAACTTACTGTGCATGGAATATCTTTAGAAAAATATTCATAGTATTCTTTTCTTTTCCAATTTTCAATATCAATCTTTTTAAAAAACATAAGGTTGCTCCTTTAAACTATTAATTCTTAATAATGTTGTATTATAACATATGCTCTATAGTTTGCTATAATCTTTATTTCAGTTCTTTTTATTTTTATATTTCTTCATTATTTGAAACAAAGCTAATTAACTTAATTTTTTGAGCACCAGTAGCATAAACTATAATCTCAGAAACACCTGATTCCATAAATTCTGCTCCAATCTCATCAATTTTTTCTTTTAAAATATCTTGCTCTCGCTCATTATTTGTTTCAATAGCAACTTCCCATCTACCCATAATATCTACTTCACTTATAATCTTCATAGCATCATCTCCCTAAAAAATAATTATATTTAAAGAGTTATACTAAATTAAAGAAGTAGTTCCTTCACTATCAATTTTATATCTCTCTGGATTTTTAATTAAATCTTTTTTTATTTTTCAATTTTAGAATTTTTACTATCTTCCAATTCTTTAATTTTCGATTCTAAAAAATTTACCTTTTCATTATAATTAAAATCAGATATGCTTAAAAGTTATTAAAAAATAAAATTCTACTTCATTGAAAGATTTCTTCTAGATTTAAACCATTCAAGGGTCTCCCCTTCAGTTTCTTGTGGAAGAATTCTTCCATAAACTTCATTATACAACCATGATAAAGTTTTTTTTGAAAGATATTTTTTCATTTCTTCCTCTCCCTCTTGCATAACCACTTTAATAAAACATGGACACTTAGTATATGATTCTGGAAGATTATTTTGATCTACTAAAATATTTTTCTGTCTAATCTCTGCACATTGAAAAAAGGGCTCTTTTCCTTCAATAGCCTCAATTATATCCCAGAAAGATATCTCTTCAGGATTTCGAGCTAATTCATATCCACCCTTTACGCCAGGAACTGATTTAGTTATTCCAGATTTTCCTAATTTTGTAAAAACTTTAGCTAAATAAGATTCTGATACTCCTTGAAATTCTGCTAAATCTTTAATTCCAACATAATCTTTATCTTTAAGCTTTACTATATATAAAAGGCAATGAATAGCATACTCCACACCTATTGACATTTTCATAATTTTTCACTCCTTTAAATGTTATTGTCTTATATTTTATCATCAAAATATTATTGATTCAAGAACGATATTTTTTATTGACATAATTTTAATAAAATGTTAATATAATTAACGACAATATATGTCGCTAATTGAAATTTTTATAGGAGGTTTTATGTTTAATGAAAAATTTTTAGAGGTATTAAAACATGAAGGGGTAGTTTCTATTGTTTCTTGTGGAGTAAACGAAGCTCATGTTTCTAATACTTGGAATAGTTACCTTACTATAACTGATAATAATAAAATTTTAATTCCTGCTGCTGCAATGATTCTAACAGAGAAAAATATTATTGAAAATCCAAAAGTAAAATTAACATTAGGTAGTCACGAAGTAATGGGATATAGATATATGGGAACTGGGTTTCTTGTTGAAGGAACTGCAAAATTTTTAAAAGAGGGTGCCGATTTTGATATGATGAAAGAAAAATTTTCATTTCTTACAAGGGTCTTAGAAATTACTGTAACATCATATAAACAAACACTTTAAATTTAAGGAGAAATAACAATGGCTAAGCAAATAATAGAAGAAAATTGTATTGGATGTGGATCTTGTGAAAGAACGTGTATCGTAGGTTGTATATCTCAAATAAAAAATAAAAAAATGTTCATAAATTCTAATGCATGTGTAGATTGTGGAGCTTGTCAATTAGCTTGTCCTTCTAAATGTATTGTTTAACAAAAAAGTTTAAATTTAAAAAGAGATATTTTTTGGACAAAGTTTTCATTCTGTGTTATTATTTAAGGATAAATATTTTTATTAATAAGGAGGATAACTATGAAAATTTTTGTCTATGGAAGTTTAAGAGAGGGATTTTTTAATTTTAATAAATATATAAATAACGCAGCTAAAAAAATTGAACTTGGTGAAGTTAAAGGCAAACTATATGCTATTAAAGATCAAGAATATCCTGCACTATTAGAAGAAAACGGAACTGTAATTGGAGAAATTATAACAGTTGAAAATTGTGATTTAAAAGCTATTGATGATATGGAAAATTATTTTGGTGAAAATAATCCTAATAATGAATATAATAAGGTAAAAAAAGAGATTAAAAATTTAGAAACTGGTGAAATAGAAATTTTAGATGTTTATGTTTATAATATAACTAATCCAAATTTTTCATATGATAATCTGATACCTGTTTCATCAGGGGATTGGAAAATTTTTAAAAAATAAAAAAATTCAAAACTTTTTTCTTATCAAAAAACGTCTAATTAATATAATAATAGTTAGAAAGTAGAAAAGGATTTTGTAGCAATTTGTAAATATTGTAAAAAATAACCATCACACAGTTTCAATAAAGTTTTAATATTTAGAAATATGTTTAAATTTTTAAAGAGTTTTAACTAATTATGAAGTTGTTATTCTAACTATTATATGAAGTAATAGATTTAAAGTCAGTAAACTATTTTATTTTTAAGAGATTTAAAAGAAAATTTTTACAAGTTTTAAAGTTATTAGAAGGTGATTAAGTTTTAATAGTGAAGTAGAGGGATTTGTGATGGTTGCCCTCTACTTTTTTTATTAAATTTTATAATCAATTAAATATTAATACTAAATAAAAGGAAACACATTTTTTATCCGAATTTATGTTTAAGAAAACTCATTTCTAAATATTATAGGAGGATATTATGGTAATTTTAAAATATAAAGATTGGCAAAATACTGTTGATACTCTAGGAATGTATATTCAAATGGTTGGAAAGGTTGCTCTTGAGAGAATTCCTCAAGAACCTGAGTGGGAATCAGCTATGCTTCATATTACACCAACTGGAATTTCTACTGGAAATATTCCATCTGAAAATGGATTATTTCAAATTTCATTTAATTTTATAAAACATGAACTGGTTATTCTTGATGAAAATGGAAAAGAAGCTGTTACTCCTCTTAAAGATGGAGTTTCTGTAGCTCAATTTTATAAGATATTTTTAAGTAAACTTGAATTTTTAGGATATCGAACTGATATTTATTCTATTCCTCAAGAATGGAACTTTACAACACCTTTTGAAAAAGATGAAACTCATAAATCCTATGACCGAGAAGCTGTTGAAAAGTGGTTTGAAATGATTAAATATGCTTATAAAATTCTTAGTAAATTTGCTGCTCCTTTTAGAGGAAGAAGAACAAAAGTTAATTTCTATTGGGGTTGTTTAGATATGGGAACTGTTAGATATTCTGGTAAACTTCTTAATATCGACCCTTCTTTACCTGTTGGTTTTAGATATGGTGTTGATGCTGAAGAGGTTGAATTTGGATTTAATCTTGGTAATAACAATATTGGCGAACCATATTTCTTTGGATTTATGTGGCCTAATAATCCGGATGAATATAAAAAGATTGCTCTACCTATTGAAAAAACTTATTATAATGACCAATTTATTTATAAATTAACTGACTGTCTTGCCACTTCTAATCCGGATGAATCAGCAATGACTTTTTTCCAAAGTGTTTACGAAGCAGCAACTAAAATTCAAGACTGGCAAAATCTTGAGTCTTATAATAAACCTTTAGAGCTTCCATCACAAAAAATTCGTAGAAATAAGTAAGTTATACAAATCTAACAAAGAAAAAGATTATTTACACTCTAATCTTTTTCTTTATTTTTTGTTAGAAATAGCAAATACTTTTTCTACAAGATTTGCATCCTAATCTCTTTTCAATCTCCTCCAAATTTTGAAGGAAAAAATGCTTCTTTTTAATGGATATAAAGCCCTCTTTTTTTAATTTTGCAACTACTCTTGAAACTGTTTCTTCTGTTGAATTTAAAGATTTTGCAATATTTTTATTTAGAATCTTATGATTTATAAAACTATTCTCATTATTATTTCCATAAGTTCTATATGCTCTAATCAATAATGATAACACTGCATTTTCTATAGAAAATAGCTTTATATCTCTTATTTGAAAAAATAACTTTTGATAAAAAATAGAAGTATATTCTAAAATTTTCTCATGTAAATCTATATCTTTCATATATAAAATTTTTAAAAAGTTTTTATCCACAATGTAACATGTTGTATCTTCACAAACCTCAATATAAAAATTTTCTAGATACTTATCTCCATCTAAAAAATCACTTATTCGATCTAAAATAATTATATTCCCTTTTGAATAACACCCTAATAGAAACTCTTTTTCTTCACAAAGATTATGATAATATCTAATCAATCCTTTATCTATAATCAAAATTTTTTCAGTAGAAAAACTAATATCTGTTAAAATCTCTCCTTTTTTATACTCTTTTCTTTGTGGGTTAAATTTTAAAATATCTTTTATTAAATTTTTTCTATACTCTAAGAATGTCATATTTTTCCTTTCAAATAACTTTTCTAATTAAATTATACAAAATTTTAACACATTTCTTTTTCAATTTGTATTATCTTTATAGTACTTTTTTAAAAAAAATGTAAATTATTGATTTTAATCAAGTTTTTTAGAATTTTTTTATGATAAAATTATATATATAACAAAATATTAAATATAGAAACAAAGGAGATAATTAAACATGAAGATTGCAATAATTGGAGCTGGAGCTATGGGTTCAAGATTTGGATATATGTTACAGCATTCTGGAAATGATGTATTTTTAGTTGATACTTGGAAAGAACATGTTGATACAATAAATAAAAATGGTCTTTTAGTTGAAGAAAACAGTAAATTAAATTCAATTAAAATACCCGCTTTTCTTCCTGAAGAGGTAGTAGAAATTCCAGAGCTAATAATTTTATTTACTAAATCAATGGGACTAAAACCAATGCTAAAAAGTATTAATAAAATAATTGGAAAAAATACACAAGTTTTATGCCTATTAAATGGATTAGGTCATAGTGAAACAATATCTGAATTTGTGGATATAAAAAATATATTTATGGGCGTTACTCTATGGACATCAGAACTAATTGGCCCTGGTCATGTTAAGCTGACAGGTAGTGGAAACTTGGAAATTCAAAATTTAGATCCAACTATGGGAGTTACTGCAAAAAAAATATGTCAAACTTTAAATGATGCAAACCTCAATGCAATCTATAGTAAAAATGTTGTTCTTTCAATTTGGAAAAAAGCTTGTATCAACGGCGCATTAAATAGTACTTGTACCATTCTAGATTGTAATATTGAAGAGTTTGGACAGTTAAAAAACTCTAAGAAAATCATTACAAAAATAATTCAAGAGTTTTCACAAATAGCTAGTAAATACAATATCCCTTTAAATATTGATGAAATTGTAAAAAATGTTGAACAAACCTATGATCCAAATGAAGCTGGTGAACACTTTCCATCTATGCATCAGGATTTAATACAAAATCATCGACTTACAGAGATTGACTATATCAATGGTTATATTTCAAAAAAAGGAAAAGAATTTGATATCCCAACCCCATATAACAATCTTTTAACAATACTTGTACATTCTAAAGAGGAATTATTAATAAAATAGAAAAGAACCTCAAAAATGAGGTTCTTTTTTTAAGATAAATAAATTACAACTGATTCATAAGCTCTCAATTTTATTTTTTTACCATTTAACAATACATCATTATAATTTTTTACTAAAATATCTTTTCCTATAAATTCATCTGGAATTTCAACTTCTACTTCATTTTCATAAAAATTATTTATAACTAAAAGTTTTTCAGCTTCAAATTTACGCATATATCCAAATACTTGTGAATTCTCCTCATACATAGGAATAAAATCTCCATGAGAAATAACTTTATACTCTCTTCTTAACTCTATTAATTTTTTATAGTGATAAAAAACTGATTCTCCATCTTTTAAATTACTCTCAACATTTATTGTAGAATAATTTTTAGCTACATCTATCCATGGAGTTCCTATAGTAAAACCTGCATTTTCATTATTATTCCACTGAACTGGAGTTCTGCTATTATCTCTGGATTTTTGCCCTAGAATTTCTATAGCTTCATCGATAGTTTTTCCTTTTTCAAGAAGTAGTTTATAATTATTTAGAGCTTCTACATCTTTATATTCATTTATATTTTTAAAGTGAGGATTAGTCATGGCAATCTCTTCACCTTGGTAAACATATGGAGTTCCTCTTAACATATGGATTGCTGTTCCCAGCATTTTTCCAGATTCTTTTAAATATTTTTCATTTCCAAATCTAGAAACAATTCTTGGTTGATCATGATTACACCAAAATACTGCACTCCACCCATCTCCATTTTCTATTCCCACTTGCCACTTAAAAAATATCTCTTTTAAAGATTTAAAATCCATATCTCCTAAAGCCCATTTCTCCCCATTTGGATAATCTACTTTTAAATGATGAAAATTAAATACCATAGATAACTCTTTATTTTCTGGTTTTGTATACTCTACACAATGGGAAATCGTTGTTGATGACATCTCTCCTACAGTTAAACTTCCTGGATATTTTCCAAAAGTATTAGCTGTTAATTCTTTTAAATATTCATGAACTTTAGGTCCATCTGTATAAAATTTTCTTCCATCTGATGTAGCAGTCTCATAGTTATCATCTGGAAAATTTTGATTTTTTGAAATTAAATTTATCACATCTAATCTAAATCCATCCACACCTTTTTCTAGCCAAAAGTTTATCATTTTATAAATATCCTCTCTTAACTCTGGGTTCTCCCAATTAAGATCAGCTTGAGTAACATCAAATAAATGTAAATAATATTTTCCTAATGATTCCACATATTTCCAAGCATTTCCACCAAATTTTGAAGCCCAGTTATTAGGAGCTTTATCAGCTGTTCCTTCTTTCCAAATATAATAATTATGATATTTATTTCCAGGCCCTTTTAAAGCTTCTTTAAACCAAAAGTGCTCTGTAGAAGTATGATTAATAACCATATCCATTATTAACTTCATTCCTTTTTTATGCATCTCATCTAATAATAGATGAAAATCTTCCATAGTTCCAAATATTGGATCAATATTATAGTAATCAGCTATGTCATATCCGTTATCCATCATTGGTGAGACATACATAGGAGTTGTCCAAACTACATCCACGCCTAAATTTTTTAAATAATCTAGTTTACTTATAATTCCTCTAATATCTCCTATTCCATCCCCATTACTATCACAAAAACTTTTCGGATATATCTGATAAACTGTAGCACTTTTCCACCAATCTTTTTCTAACATAATTTTCCTCACTTTATTTTAAATTTATAATTTTATTTTTTTGCAAATCTTCCTTTACTCAATAAATAAGTAGCTATAATTGGTATAACAAAAGCTATTGACATGGCTATAATATAGTTTATCCAAAATTTAGGCTGAATAGCTAAAAATGCTGGAAGTCCACCTATTCCTATTGAGTTTGCTAAAACTCCTGTTAAAGTTGAATAAATAGCTGCAAGTGCAGAACCAATTAATGCTCCATAAAAAGGATACATAAATCTTAAGTTTACCCCAAACATAGCTGGCTCAGTAACTCCTAACCATGCTGATATTGCTGATGATAAAGATAAAGATTTTAATTTTTCATCCTTTCTATTTAAAAACATAATTGTCACAGCTGCTGATCCTTGAGCTATATTACTTAAAGCTATCATTGGCCAAATCATTGTTCCACCTTGAGCAATTAACTGTAAATCTACAGCCAAGAATGTATGATGAACTCCTGTTATAACTAATGGAGCGTAAAGCATTCCAAAAAGTATTGAACCAAACACTCTAAAAGGACCAGTTAATAAAATATTAAATATTGCTGCAATATAATTTCCTAGCTCACGAGACACTGGGCCAATAACCAAATATGAAACAACAACAGTTGTAAACAAAACTAGAAATGGCAGTAGTATCATTTTTAAAATTTCAGAAAGATACTTTCTTAAGAAAAGTTCCATTTTTGCCATAAAGACTCCCGCTAACATAGCTGGAATAACTTGAGCTTGGTACCCAACTTTTTCAATAGTTATAAATCCAAAATCCCAGAAAGGTATTGTTCCTGTAGCTTGAGCTGTGGCATACCCATAAGCATTCATAAGTTGTGGAGAAACTAATGTTATTCCTAAAACAATTCCCAAAATCTCTGTTCCTCCATATTTTTTTACTGTAGACCATGTTACTCCTACTGGTAAAAAGTGGAATATAGCTTCACCTAAAATCCATAAAAAACTATGAAGTTCTGCTAATTTAGGATTTAAACTTGTTAAAGTTTGGCTTCCATCTCCGAATATTGCTAAATCTCCAATTATATTTCTGAACCCTAATATCAATCCACCTGCAATAATAACTGGAAGAAGTGGCGTAAATATTTCTGCAAATCCACCAACAATTTTTTGTAATCTTCCCATTTTTTCATTAGCAGCAACTTTTGTTTCCTCTTTAGTTGCCTCTGAAATTCCTGCAGCTATCACAAAATCTTTATATAAATCTTTAACTTGATTTCCAATTATTATTTGAAATTGTCCTGAGGTTGAAAAACACCCCTTTACCAAAGAATTATTTTCAAGCTCTACTTTTTTTACTAAACTTTCATCTTTTAAAACTAACCTAAGTCTAGTCACACAGTGAGTTGCACTAATTAGATTATTTTTTCCACCGATTAAATCTAATATCTCTTTAGCTTCCTTTTCATATTTACCCATTTTTACCCTCCAATGTTTTTAAAAAACTTTTTAATCTCTTATTGAACATATCATATAAATTTTTTGTTATTTTGTCAACAACTTGTTTAAACAAGTTTGTGTCTTTGTATAATTATTTTTTTCTGATATAATATATTTAACAAAATTAGTTAATATATATTTAGGAGACAAAATGGCTAAAAGCAGATATTTAGAAATCTACAACTTTATTAAGGAAAATATAAATAATGGAACTTATCTACCAGAAGAAAAAATTCCATCTGAAAATCAATTGAAGGATATTTTTTCAGTTAGTAGAAATACAGTTCGAAAAGCTATCGATCTTTTGGCAAGTGATGGACTTTTGAGTTCAGTTCATGGGAAGGGAGTTTTTGTTATGAAAAAAATTCCTGTTAATTTTTTATTAGGTGGAACTGAGAGCTTTAAAGAAGCTTCTTTAAAAAATAGTTTAAAGTATAAAACATCCATTCCAATTTTTGAAACTCTAATTGTTAATGAGGAACTAAATAAAAAAACTCATTTTCCCATTGGTGAAACTATTTATCATATTATTAGAATACGAGAAATTAGTGACGAAAAAGTTATTTTAGATGATAACTATTTCTTAAAAGAGATTGTTGAAGGATTAACTGCTTCAATTGCTATGGATTCTATATATGAATTTTTAGAAAATAAAAAAGGGATTAAAATAAATGGAGCTCAAAAAATAATCTCTGTTGAACCTCCTAATGAAGAGGATAAAAAATATTTAGATTTAAGAGGAAATAATCTTGTAGCTATTGTTAAAAACTTTGCTTACTTAGATAATGGAACTCTTTTTGAATATACTGAGTCTCACCATAGAAGTGATAAATTTGTTTTTAGTAGTTATGCTAAAAGATGATAAATTAGAATTTTCTAATATACTAATTTACAAAGAATTTAATTCATGGTAACATATACCAAATTATTATAAAATTTGGAGGATAATATTCAATGAAAACAATAGCTTTTGTGTGTAGAGGTAACTCTTTTAAAAGTATAATCTGTGAAAGATTTGCAAAAGAACTAACAAATGATTTTATAATTGTTAGTGCTGGAACAAATCCTGCAGAAAAAGTAAATGATGACGGTGCAAAAATTATGAAAGCAAAAAGTCTTTCTATGTCTAACTATAAACCACACTCTTTAGACGAGCTTCCACAAAATATAGATTACTTAGTAAAAATGGGATGTGCTGTAGAATGTCCATTTGTTCCTGCTAAAGAAACAATTGATTTCGATATGGATAAATACCCAGCTAACACTTTTGAAGAAAAAGAACTCATAGTAAATCTTCTTGAAAAAAAAGTTAAAGAATTTATAAAATCAATTACTAAGTAATTTTTTTATTTAAATATAAAAATTTTATTTAATAATTGTAAAGTTATATATAAATATGGTAGATTATGTGTGGGGATTATTAAATTTTATATAGAAAGAGACAACTTTAATTTAAAATTAAAGCTGTCTCTTTTATTTTTTATTTTTTTATAAATTCCTCTCCTGGTCTAAGAGCACTCATATCTTTAACTCTATCTACATCAAATTTATAAAATTTTATTTTAAGTTCAACTGGCCCTTTTAAAATAACGTGATGGTATCTTTCTGGATAAATAATAAGAGGATGTTTTGCATCTACTGTATAAACTTTTCCTTTTTCATCTTCCCATACAAACTCAAGCTCACCTTTTTTTACAATAAGATAACCTAGCTTATCCTTTGGAGCCATATGTTTTTTCAAGATATCTGGGAAAACATTTTGTTCATTCATCCACGGTGTTTCTCCAACTTTTTCCAATCCCTCTGGAAAAATTAAATTATCATAAAGTTTTATATCTGCCAACTTCCCATCCTCAATTATTTCTTGTATCTCCTCTTCAATAACTTCACTAGCATCCCCTTCAATATCTGGATTTAATCTTTTTAAATCTATTTTTTCTTTTTCACAGTTACATTTCATAAAATCACATCCTTTTAATTAAAAAACTAAAATTTTAAGACAACTAAATGTACAAGAAAAAAATATTTTTTCCTTGTAATATGTTATAATAAAATATTTCATTCTAAATTTTTTTGAACAGTTTAGATATTTTTTTATTGACATATAAATGATTTATATTATATAATATACGGAATAAATTATATAAAAGCCCTTCGTATAACCCTATTAATTTGGTATAGGGGTATCTACCGTGGAACCTTAATTCCTGCTTACGAAGAAAATACGTCACATATTGTGTCATATTTTCTTTGTAAGTGGGATTTTTTTATTTATAAAATTTAAATTTTAGAGGAGGATATATGAACTTTGAAAAATTACCTAAAATAGAGTTACACTGTCACTTAGATGGAAGTGTAAGACCTGAAACAATAATTGAGTTAGCAAAAATAGAAGGTGTTGACCTACCCACTTCCAACATTGAAAAAATAAAAAATATTTTAATTGCTCCTATGGAATGTACATCTTTAAATGAATATTTAGAAAGATTCCAAGTTCCTGTAGCTATTATGCAATCAAAGGAAAGTTTAAAAAGAGTTGCATATGAGTTAATGGAGGATTCAGCAAAAGAAAATATAAAATATATTGAAATTAGATTTGCTCCACTACTACATACAAATAAAGGATTAACTTCTGAAGATATTATTCAAAGTGTTTTAGAAGGAATAAAAGAAGGCGAAAAAAATTATGATATAAAAGGGAATTTAATCCTATCTTTTCTAAGACATATGCCAGCAGAAACAATTTACGAAGTTATTGAAATTGGAAAAAAATACTTAGGACAAGGAGTTGTTGCAATAGATTTGTGTGCTAGTGAAGAAAAAGGATTTTGTGAAAAATTCATTAAACCGTTTTTATTAGGAAAAAATTATGGATACAGAGTTACAATTCATGCTGGAGAAACGGGAATAGGTAAAAATGTTTTTGATGCAATTCAAACTCTTGGAGCAGAAAGAATTGGGCATGGAATTCATATTAAAAATTGTAAAGAAGCTTATGAACTAGTAAAAGAAAAAAATATTTTTCTAGAGATGTGTCCAACTAGCAACGTTCAAACTAAAGCTGTGAACTCTTTTGATGCTCATCCTATTTTAGATTTTCATAGAGATGGTATCAAAGTGACAATAAATACAGATAATAGAACTGTGTCTAATACAACTTTAACTAATGAGTGTCATGTTATAAAAGAAAATTTTGAAATTGATTTAGATACCTATAAAAATATTTATTTTAATAGTGTTGATGCGGCTTTCACAGATTGTCAAACTAAAGAAAAATTAAAAAATTTACTAAAAGAGTTAGATTAATCAAGGGTATTAACCTATTAAACCTCTGTTCATTTTTAAAATATAACTAGTTAAAAACATAAAGAAAATAAACATAATAAAATATTTTAAAATAAAATGTTTACTTTTTGAAAATTATATGTTATACTAATTTTGTAGTAAGGAAATAACACAAGTAGATAAAGATTTTTAAGGAACTATTTTAACGAGTACTTCTTTATAATAATATTGATTGGGTAAATAGTTACTAACAATTAAAAATAACGGAGGTACTTAAATGAAAGGTACAGTAAAATGGTTTAACGAAGAAAAAGGATTTGGATTTATCACTGGTGAGGACGGGAAAGATGTATTCGCACACTTCTCTCAAATCAAAAAAGACGGATTCAAGTCTTTAAAAGAAAACGAAGAAGTAGAATTCGATGTTGTTAAAGGTGACAGAGGATTACAAGCTGAGAACATTGTTTCTGCAAAGTAATTGAATTTTACAATCCCTTATAGAAATTTCTATAAGGGATTTTTTTTTTTTCTCACCTAACATCCAATTAAAAAACTATTCAATCCCCTCATCATAAATAGATTCGAGTAAAAAAATCTCCCTATTAAAAAATAGACTATACAAACAATTAATGCAATAACAGTTAATTTTGAAATTAAATTATAAGATTTACCTCTTTTATTGTCATCACTTCTTCCACAACACTCTCTTCTATCAACAATTAAAAATATAAGTAAAACTATTAAAACTAAAAACATAAAATCACATCCTTATTTAAATTATATAGTTTATAATAATATAAATTTGTTACATAAGTATGTCACTACAAAATATTTTTTCTAATTTTTTTAATAAAAAACTTGAAAACATTTTTTTTTATGATAAAGTATACAAAAATATTTTATAGGAGTGGTTACTATGTTTAAAATAACAATGAAAACTACAATGATGAATATGATGCCTTTGGG